>JAIOPG010000002.1:600000-821817 GCA_021414025.1 Planctomycetota bacterium
GCGTTTCCGCATGGGGCCGGGCGAGCTCCTCCAACAGCGAGATGGGATCGATCACCAATTCGCCCAGCGAAAGCACCTCGCCCTGCACGCCGCCCACCCAGGCGGGTCGAACGGAACTCTCGACCGGAATCGGCCGGGTCCGCAGGGCCAACTTCGCACCCAGCAAGCCGGCGGCGCCGCTGAAACCTGAAGTTCGCCAGAGCATGCACTGCCGGGTGAGCACGCGGACCGCGCCCAGATCTTCCTTGTCGGCAAGCATGCCTTCCCAAAGCTGGGCCGCCGCGGAGGCCTCGACCGCGTCATCGCCGGCCAGCCCGCCCAGCGCATACTTCACTCCGGCGTGCAGGATGCCCTGACTCGCGGTGGTTTGGCCCAAGCCCAGCGCATGTTTTTCCACCAGCAGCACCGACGCGCCCGCACGGCGCAGCTCGCGCAGCGCAAAAAGTCCGGCGGCACCGCCGCCGACCACCAGGGCATCGATAAGAATGGGCTCACGCATGCGGCAAGTCGCCGGCGGATGCTATCCTGCTTCGCTCGCACATTCACTCGACCTAGTTTGCACCTGCACTCGACCGCTCACCCGCAAATGACCCTACAAGCAGTCCTCATTCCTGGCGACGGCATCGGACCGGAAGTCTCCGCGGCGGTGTGCCGGATCTTCGCGGCCGCCAAGCTCGACATCCAGTGGCTGCGCCACGACGCGGGGCTCGCCGCGGTCGAGGCGGGCTCCAAGACCACGCTGCCGGAGTCCACGCTCAATGCGATCCGCCAGCACCATGTGGCCCTCAAGGGACCGTGCACCACGCCCATCGGCACCGGATTCTCCAGCGTGAATGTGGCGTTGCGCAAGACGCTGGGCCTCTACGGCGCCGTCCGCCCGATCCGCAGCCTCGCCGGAGTGCCGACCCGATTCCAGGATGTCGATCTGGTCGTGATCCGCGAGAACACTGAGGGCCTCTACGCGGGCATCGAGAATGAAATCACCCCCGGCGTCGTCACCAGCCTGAAGGTGGCCACTGAGCTGGCCAGCCGGCGCATTGCCGAGTTCGCCTTCACCTACGCCGCCGACCGCGGCCGCAAGAAAGTCTCCGTCTTCCACAAGGCCAACATCATGAAGATGAGCGACGGGCTCTTCATCCGCTGCGCCAAGGAAGTCTCCCAGAAGTGGGCCGGAAAGATCCAGTACGAGGAGCTCATCATCGACGCCGCCTGCATGCGCCTGGTGCAGGATCCGTCTCGCTTCGACGTGATCCTGATGGAGAACCTCTACGGGGACATCGTCAGCGACCTCGCCGCGGGCCTGATCGGCGGCCTGGGCGTGGCGCCCGGCGCCAACTTCGGCGGCGAGGATGCGGTCTTCGAGGCGGTCCACGGATCCGCCCCCGACATCGCCGGCAAGGGCATCGCCAATCCCATGAGCCTGCTCATGAGCGGCGTGATGATGCTCAACCACCTGGCCGTGAAGCGACATCTTCCCGAGCTCAAGGCCGCCGCCGACCGGATCCGCAACGCCTACGACAAGGCGCTGCAGGAAGGCTGCAAGACCGCGGACATCGGCGGCAAGCTTTCCACGGAGCAGTTCGTGGACGCGGTCATAGCGCGGCTGGCCTAATGGCCCGGTCGGCTTTCGCCGAAGACGAAGGCAATATCAATCACCTCCGGCGCATGTGAGTTTTCAAAAACAACGCCGCCTGACTCGGGAGCGTTGCGCACTCAACCCCCACAAGGGCAGAGTGCGTGACCCGGAGACCCGCCGGGCGCTCCGCCATCAGGCGGCAGCGCAAACATACTTGTTCCTTGGGCGGGGACAAATGGAAACCGGAAAAATTCTTCACTTGCCATAAATAGTTCGCGGCGCGGTGGAAGGCATCTGCTGGCCGTCTTTGTGCACCAAGAGTGCCTTGCGGATCGCAGGAATTGAGGTCGTAACGTCGCGAGGGGCGGCGACGCACTCAAACGCCCGCGGTTTCGGTCGCCGCGGCGGCGATTCGGCCATCCTCGCCCACCTGGTCCACCCGCACCGAAACCCGCCGGCTCACGCCGCGCTCGGCCATGGTCACGCCGTGCAGCTCGCGGCAGGCCTGCATGGTGCGCTTGTGGTGGGTGATGATGATGAAGTGGCTGCGGTCCAGGAAGGGGGGCAGGGCCTTGGTGAATCGCTCCACGTTGGCCTCGTCCAAGGCGGCGTCCACCTCGTCCAGGATGCAGAAGGGGCTGGGGCGGCTGCGGAAGATCGCCATCAGCAGGGCCACGGCGGTCATGGTCTTCTCGCCGCCGGAGAGCTGGCTGATCACGCGGGGTTCCTTGCCGGGGGGTTTGGCGCGGATCTCCACGCCGCTCTCCAGCCAGTCGACTTCGCCGTTCTCCATCGGGATCAGGTAGAGGTCGGCGCTGCCGCCGCCGAAGAGTCGCCGGAACATGCCGTCGTTGCCGGCGAAGCGTTCGCGCACCGCCTCGAAGGTCTCCTTGAACTTGCGGCGGCTCACGTCGTCCAGCTTGAGCACCAGCTCGCTGAGCCCGGCTCGGGCAGCGTCAATGTCGCCCACCTGTCGGGAGAGCTCCTCGTTCTTGCCCTCGAGCTGGGAGAGTTCGTCGATGGCCTCCATGTTGACGTTGCCCAGGGCCTTGATCTCGTCGCGCAGCTGGTCGGCTTCTCGGCTGGCGGCCTCGCGATCGGGGGTCATGAAGCCGGGCACGGAGCGCTCGGCCACATAATCGGGATAGCCCGAGGAAAGGTCGATCGCCAGCTCAGAGAGCGAACTCTCCTCGATGGATTCACGGCGGACCTCCGCCTCGCGTCGGCTCATCTCGACCGCCGAGTGGTCGCGTTCCACGCGGGCGGCTTCGTCGCGGACGATCCGCATCGCCTCGGAAAGCTGCTCGGCAAGCATCACGGCCTGCTCGAGTTGCTCCGCCATCACGGCGACCTGCGCCGCCGCGGCCTGCTGTTGATCGGCGGCCAAAGCCTTCTGGGCCTCAGCCTCGGCCTGCTGCCGGGCCAGATCCTGCGAGCGCTCGGCGCGGCGCTCGGCGTCGCTCTGAAGCTCGGCGTCCTGAAGTTTCGCCTCGTCGAACTGGGTCTCAACCAGGCGGCGCTCGCGCTGCCGTCCCTGCAAAAGTGCCGTCGACTCGCCAAGGCGGGTGCGCGCCGCGGCCAGCGATTCGTTGGCCGCCTCAAGCGATTGCCGGATTCCATTGGCGGCTTCCGTGGCCACGGCGATGCCGGTGCGTTCCTCGCCAAGAAGTCGGTCGAGGCTGGCGACCTTGGCGGCGCCCTCGCTGCGCTCCTGATCGATTTCGCGCAAGCGGCGGTCCGCCTCATGGCGTTCCAGGTCGGTGCGGTCGCGGTCGTGCCGGACGCGCGAAGCGAGCTGCTCCAGCCGGTCGGCCTGGTACTGCGCGTCGAGTCGCTTGCGCATGGCCAGCTTCATGCTTTCATCCGCCTCGCGGTGGCGGGCGGCGGCGATCTTGGATTCCTCAGTGAGGCCGGAGAGGTCGCCCTCGGCCATGGTGATCTCCACGGAGATGGCGGCGATCGCGGCCTCGAGCTCGCCGCGCTCCACACGCCGTGCCAGCACACCGGAGCGCAGGGCCCGGGCGCCGGTCATGTGAATCTGGCCGCGATGATCGACCATCGCCCCGCAGCGGCTCACCAGCGTCGCGCCGCGGTATTCGCCATTGGCCAGGCGAAGTGCCGCCGCCAGCGAATCCACCACGAAGGCGTCGCCCAGCAGGGAGTGAACCAGCGGCTTCAATTCATTGCTGCAGCGAACCGCGTCGACCAGCGGCTCCACGCCGGGCTGCCGAGGTCGCTCGGCGGCGGGGGCGGGGACTCGGTCGATGGCACCGATGCGCACCCGGCCCTCCTGGCTGCGGATGGAATCCACCGCGGTCTCGAGGTCGGCGTGGCTGCTCACCAGCAGCATCTGCAGGTCCTCGCCCAATGCGGATTCGATGAAGGTGGCGTGCTGGCCGTCGGTCTCGATCAGGTCGCCGAGCATGCCGGCGAACCACGCGTAGTTCTGCCGCTCCGAGAGAATGCGCTTGACCGCCTCGTCCAGGCCCTCGCCCATCGAGGCCATTTCGTCGAGCAGGCGCAGCCGGCTCTCCAGGCTTGAGCGCTCCTCGCGCCGCGATGAGAGCCGCGCGATCGCCTCTGCCTGACGGTCGCCGACGGCTTCGACCGCGGACGCTTCGGCCTGCAGCTGCGTGTGCAGCCGCTCGATTTCCTGCTCGGCGAGCTTTCGCGATTCCAGTTCCTGGGCGCGCTGCGATTCAAGCGTGGCGAGCTCGCTCTGCAGACTCTCAACGCGCGCCGTGAGTCGCTTGACTTCCTCGTTGAGAAGGGGGACGCGCTCATCCATGGCCGCCAGTCGTCCGGCGGCCCGGGCGCGCTCACGCTCGATGCCGGTGGCGCTCTCGCCGCGCCGGCGCATTTCCTGCTCGGACTCGCTCAGGCGCTCGGAGGCAACCGCCCGCTCGCGCGACGCGCTGGCCGCGGCCTGCTCCGCCTCGGTCACCTGAGACTCGGCCGCCGCCGTCAGGGATTGTGCATCCTCAAGGCTTGCGGAAAACTCACCCAGCTTGACCTTCATCGCCGCCAGACGCTGTCCCTCCGACTCCGCCGCCTGCAGATTCTCCGCGCGGGCCCGCTCCAGGAACTCAAGCCTCTGCTGGGCTTGCCGCTCGATTCCGGCGGCTTCCAGCTGCGATTGCTCGAGGGAATGGCGTCGATCCAGTTTTTGGGCGCGGTCGGCGTCGGCGTCCAGGCGCCGCTGCTCGGTGCTCTCCAACTGGGCCGTGACCTGCCTTCGCTTCTCCTCGAGCGTGGTCACCTGGTTGGTCAGGCCAACCAGCTGCTCGCGCAATTCGTGGTATTGCTCGAATGCCACCGAGCGTCGCAGGCTGCTGCGGCGATCCTCGAGCAGTCGGAACTTCTTGGCCTTCTCGGCCTGACCGCGCACGATGCGCAGTCGGCGCTCGACGCCCAGCAGTTGCTCGCGCACCGCGACCAGGTGGCGCTCCGCCAGATCAAGCTTGCGCGCGGCTTCGTGCTTGCGCGATCGGAAGCGCGCCACGCCGGCGGCCTCTTCGAGGATGGAGCGCCGCTCCACGGGCTGGGCGCGCAGCATCGCATCCACCTTGCCCTGCTCGATGATGCAGTAGGCGTCGTTGCCGATGCCGGTGTCCAGAAATAGTTCGCGGATGTCGCGCAGGCGCACCTTGCGCGAGTTCACCAGATATTCGCTGCGGCCATCCGCCCAGAGGCGGCGCTCCACCTGCACCTCGTCGCTGTCGACCGGCAGCACGCGGTCGCGAACCGCCTCGCGCCGGATGACCTCGCCGTCGGCGGGCTCGTCGCCGAATTCCTCGGCCTCCACGAGCTCGGGGGAGGACTCGGATCGCTGCAGGAACTCCTGCATTTTCGGGTTCTCGAAGACCAGGATGACGCTGGCCATGCCCGCGGGCTTGCGCGACGCGCTGCCGGCGAAGATCACGTCCATCATGGCGCCGCCGCGCAGGCTCTTGGCGCTGCGCTCGCCCAGCACCCACTTCACCGCGTCCACCACATTGCTCTTGCCGCAGCCGTTGGGCCCGACCACGCCGGTCAGAGGGGAATCGAATCTGAATTCAGTTGTGTCAGCGAAACTCTTGAAGCCGCTGAGTACCAGTCGAGCCAGTCGCATTGGACCTCCTGTCAGTTGCGCCGCGTCCCTCCTGGACGCCTTCGAAAACCGCTGGGGACCGAGTCCACTCAGCGCGGGACAGTATCAACGATTTTCGGCTTGGCATCAAGTTGCTTCGGGGTGGAATCCGGCGTCCGGGTCAGCAGGGAATCGGTGACGTCCGCCTCCGACGGGAACTCGGGCCGGTCGACCGGAGTCGCCCGTTTGTCCTCCTTCAGGATCGCCGCCAGCAGGCGGTCCTGCTCCCCCTGGAACTCGCCGGCGATGTAGCCCGCGCTCCACAGGGAGTGCAGCGCATTGATGGTCTCGCTGTAGCTCAGCGCGATGCCCGCGTCGGCGCCGCGGGGTCCGACGGGCTTGGCCATGAAGCTCACGATCGAGGCGAGCTTGGCCGGGACGTTGTCGATGGTGGGATTGATGTCGGGGCTCGAGCGGTAGAAGATCTGCACGTTCGGGTCGTCCATCTCGCCCCGCATCAGCAGCTTGCCGTTCCAGAGATTGGCGGTCAAAGGCCGCATCAACTCGGCGTTTTCGCCGAAAATCACGATCCGCGGATCTCCGGTCTGGGTGAGGTAGATCAGGGGCTTCTTGGCGTCCACCAGCTCCATCTTGAAGCGTCCGTTGAGGGAGTAGACGCGGATCGAGGAGTCACGTCGCCGGCGCAGGCATTCGTAGGCCGCGAAGCGCACGTCCATGTCCCGGTCGTCCAGGAACTGCCGCACGCCGATGTCGATCATGGGGTTGGGATCCATCCGGGAGAGCAGTCGGATCGCCGCTTGGCGGTTGTCCTTGGGTCCGGACTTGGCCATCTCCAGCAGGGCGGGAACGGCCAGCGGGTCATTCAGCTTGGCGCCGGCTTCGAGCGCCGCCATTCGGGGCTGCTCCTCGGGGTTGGTGTAGAGCTCCTGAATGATCGGAATGCTTTTCTTGCCCAGCGACTGCCAGCGCCAGGCGGCCGCTTCGGCGGCGCCGGGATTGGCCACCAGGCTGCGCCGGATGTTGGTGGCGGTCTGCTCGGTCGCGCCGATGTCCACCGGCGAGTGGCGGATGAGCTGGGCGAAATCACCGGTCCGGTCCTTGAAGCTCGGCGGCACGGTGAGGTCGATCAATTCGTCGCTCTTGCCCATGGCAGTGTCGTTCTTCTGACCCACCTCGCGCGGAAAGAGTCCATTGATCGCGGATTGAATGGTGCGCGTGCGATTGTGGCTGGGGGTCGCCAGGCGCAGCTTCAGCGAGCGATCCTTCAGCACGGTGCCGCCCTCGAGGATTCGGCCGCTCAGGCGGTCGACCGCGTCGGAGCCCACCGCCACCGCGGTCGAGAAGGGATTGATGAAGATGGGTCCGCCCGCCTCGGCGATGGGGAAGGCCTGCTGGGCGCCGCTGGTCAGAATGCCGGGGCGCAGATCCGTGGTCCACAGGCGTCCGCCCTCCAGGCTCGTGGTCGAGGTGCCGGGCGCCGCGAAGAGGCGCACGTCGAACTTCGTCCCCGCGATCGCGCCCGGCGGAATGATGCCTTCCACGATCACCGCGGCCACGTCGTCGGTGTCCAGCAGTCGCGAAGGAGATCCGCCCAGGTTCAGCAGGGGATCGGACATGTTGCGCCGGCCCATTTCGCGCAGCAGCAGGGCGCGGACCTCCACCGGCATGGCCCGGCTTCCGGTGCCCTTGAGGCCGACCACCAGTCCGTAGCCGCGCACCACGGTGTCGTTGAAGCCGAGCAGCACGGCCTCTCCCGCGATGGTCCCGCGCATGATCGGATCGACGTCCATCTCCACCGGCGGGCGCTGCACGAAGGAGGACTTGGGCTGCGGTGTCGCCTTCTCAATGTTGGAGCAACTTGAGGCGACGCAGATCAGGATCAAACACAGGACGAACCGCATGGATTGCGAAGGGTAGCGTGCCAGCGGGTTCTTTCTCAAACCGGTGGTTGCCATTGCTGCTTTCGGGCGAATTGAAGCAGGTCGATTCCCGGCGTGCTGCGAACCCGCTCCCGCTTTCCAGCCACGCTTTGGAATTCGATCTCCCAGGCGTGAAGCAGCAGGGGTTCCGGATCGCGCCCGGCGGGAGCCCGTGAAGTGTTGGGAGGCAGGTCGGCGCGGTAGACGCGGTCGCCCACGATCGGGCAGCCGATCATCGCCAGATGGGCCCGGATCTGGTGCAAGCGGCCGGTCAACGGCTCGACCTCAAGAAAGGCATGCGTCTTGGACTTGTCGAGCTGCTTCCAGCGGGTCTCCGCGGCCTCGCCGCCGCGCGGCGGATGGACGCTGACCTTCATCTCGCCGCGGATGACTTCCTCCAGCGCCCGCGTGCAGCGGCCCGTCGGAGCGGGTGGCGCGTGGTGGACGATCGCAAGGTAGCGCTTGGCGACCGTGCGATTCTCGAATTGCGCCCGCACCCGGTCGTAGCCCAATTCGGTCAACCCCAGAAGCACCACTCCGCCGACATCGCGGTCCAGACGGTGCAGCAAGCCCCAGTCGCGGTCGGCGCCAAGCTTGGAGAGCGCCTCGCCATGCGTGGCAAAGGCGGCGTTGACCAGCGTGTCGTCCAGGTGGCCGCGGCCGGGCTGCGTGGGCAACCCCGCGGGCTTGTCCAGCGCGAGCACATGCCCGTCGTCGAACAGAATGGTGACGCGGATTTTCGGATTGGCCTTGGGAAGCTGGCGCTCCGGCCGCGCAGTCTGCGCCTTCGGTTGCTTGTCGTGCTGGTGGGCCATGGATCGGTCGCGGTCGTGGATCTTCGCCGACCGGGCGTCGATACTATCCCCTCATGCTTCGCGAGAGCTCACCCACGGCGGCTCGCCTTGCCCCATTCGGCGAGAGCGTCTTCACGCGCATGAGCCGTCTGGCCGCGGAGCACAAGGCCGTGAATCTGGGTCAGGGGTTTCCCAATTTCGATGGACCGGAGTTCGTCAAACTCGCCGGAAAGTCGGCGATCGACGGGGGATTCGGCCAGTACGCCCGTGCCTTCGGCCTGCCCGAATTGAACCGCGCCATCGCGGCGAGATTCCGGATCGACTCCGGCATCGAGGTCGATCCCGAGAAGGAAGTCACCGTCACCAGCGGCTGCACCGAGGCGATCGCGGCGGTCATGCTCGGACTGGTCGAACCCGGCGAGGAAGTCGTGGTGGTCGAGCCCTTCTACGACAGCTACGGAGCGACCATTGCGATGGCGGGGGGAGTGCTGCGCAGCGTCCGCCTGAGCCCGCCCGATTTCTCATTTCCGCTCGAGGCGTTGAAGGCCGTGCTCACGCCGCGCACACGCTTGATCCTTGTCAACTCGCCCCACAATCCCACCGGTCGCGTCTTCACCGACGCGGAGCTTGCGGGCATTGCGGCGCTGGCCATCCAGCACGACTGCCTGGTGGTGAGCGACGAGGTCTACGAGCACATCTGGTTCGAGCGCCGGCACCGCTCCATCGCCACGCTTCCCGGCATGCGCGAGCGCACCATCGTGCTCTCCAGCCTGGGCAAGACCTTCTCGCTCACGGGATGGAAGATCGGGTGGGCCATCGCGCCGCCACGATTCACGCAAGCCATCCGCAGCGCCCACCAGTTCCTCACCTTCTGCTCGGCAACGCCCCTGCAGCGGGCCGCGGTCGACGCGCTGGCGGCGCCCGAGAGCTATTTCACCCAGTTGCGAAGTGATTACGCCAAGCGGCGGGAATCCTTGCTGGGCATTCTTCGCGCTTCCGGATTCGATCCCTTCGTCCCCGAGGGCTCCTATTTCGTGCTCGCCCGACATGAGCCTTTTGGGTTTCCCACCGACGAGGCCTTCTGCGAACACCTGATCAAGAGCGTGGGCGTGGCAGCGATTCCATGCAGTCCCTTCTATGCAGCCGCGGCCGGTGAGACCGGCGGAGACGATCCGACCCGGCTGATTCGCTTCGCTTTCTGCAAAAACATCGACACCATCGAGGAGGCGGGGCGGCGGCTGAAGCAGGGTTTGAGGCCTGTCGCGAAATAGGGATTTCTGCTAGGCTGCTCGGCTTGCCCCTTTTCACAGGAGAGACACGTGTACGCAATTTTTGAAGACAGCGGAACCCAGATTCTTGTTCGCCAGGGTGATGAGATCGAGATCGATCTTCGTCCCCTCGAGGACGGCCAGAAGACCCTCACCTTCGACAAGGTGCTCGCCCTTGGCGGCACTGACGGCACCCCCGCGAAGATCGGTGTTCCCTACCTCGCCACGGCGAAGGTGGAGGCCGAGGTGATGGAGTCCTTCCTGGGCGAAAAGCTGGTCATCGGCAAATATTCCCGCCGCAAGGGCTACCGCCGCACACTTGGTCATCGCCAAGGGCTGCTGCGCGTCCGAGTGACGGGCATCTCGGCGTAACTCGCACCGCACCTGCACGCGAGCTTCTTGAGGGCTCGTCCGGGCAGTTTCGGCGCCTCACAGATTTGGGCAGGCGGTCGCCCTTGAAGTGTTTAAGCCTTCAGGCGAGGAAAGTCCGGACACGGAAGAACACGGTGATGGCGAACGGCCACCGACCAAGCTGATGGTCAGGGATAGTGCCACAGAGAAGAAACCGCCGAACGGCTCCTCACGGAGTGCGTGGCAAGGGTGAAATGGTGCGGTAAGAGCGCACCGCTTGTCTGGCGACAGACAAGGCATGGAAAACCCCACCGCGTGCAAGCGCAAGCAGTCCTTGTTGGGAAACCAACGCCCGTTGTTCGCGGGTCGGACGGGTCGCGTGCTTCGAGGTCAACGGCAACGTTGATCCAGAGAGAAATGATCGCCACCAGCTTCGGCTGGAACAAAATCCGGCTTACGTCCAATTTCAGCGGCGGCGGGTCTTCGGACCCGCCGCGTCATTTTTGGAGAAAATTAATTTTGAAACGCGCTTCTTTCCCGAGGATCAAGGGCAAAAATAAAAGAATTGTCTTGAACTGCGGGGTCGATTCTGCGATAATGGTCACCCTCATGGAAAAGAACTCACTCAAAAGAGACCTGCCGGATCCCTCGGGTTCCAAGGCGGGCAACCTGCAGTCCTACGTGATGCTGGTCTACCGCAAGGCGGTTCATCCGGAGTTCTTCGGCATCGAGGGCCGCCGCCGCATCGTGCACCCGGACTACGAGTTCGAGGGCTGGATCTTCAAGGGCGGACACGCCGGAAGATTCCAGTTTGCCAATCTTTGCGTGTGCGAGGTCGTGGTCGAGGGCGGCACCAACCTGCCCGACCGGGGCCTGCTGGCCAACCTGCCCTGTGCCGGCGAACGCGACCACACCGAGGTCATGAGCGACAGCCTGACCTACATGACCACCATCCAGACCGAGACGCTTTCCGAGCACCTCTTCAGCGGCACCCACCGCGAGATGCTGGCGCACATCCGTGACTCGAACTCGCTTCACAGCATCTGGACCGACTCCAAGGGGCGGCAAAACCTTTCCCTGATCGACATGCAGCGCTACCGCAACGAGGTCCACATCCAGGGCTTCCATCTGCGCAGCGATTCCGGCATGGTGCTGCGCACGCAGTCCATGTTCAAGATGGGCGGCGAGAACGCGCCCTCTCCCAAGCCGGGCAAGACGGCCAAGGGCACCGGGAAAACTTCCTGAGCCCGGTGCGCCGCCTCGCACGCCATCGAGTTGTGATGCATGACGATTGAACGCGCCGGCGAACTGGCCGGGCTCGCGACCAGCGCGCTGTGGGTGATCTCAAGCCTCTCCTTCGCCGCGGCGGGACGCCGGATGGGCGCCACCCAGGTCAATTTGCTGCGAAGCCTGCTGGCGGGTGTGTTCCTTTTGGGATTGCACTGGATTCTCTCGGGCACACCCTGGCCGCAGATCGGCTCGCATCGCACCTGGATCCTCGCGCTGAGCGGCGTGCTCGGCCTGGCCATCGGCGATCAATTCCTTTTCGCGGGCTACGTCCTGGTCGGGCCGCGCACCACCACGCTGCTTTTGACTCTGGCGCCGGCCGTCGCGGCGATGCTCTCCTGGGTCCTCTTCGGAGAGTGGATGGTGATGCAGGCCATCGTCGGCATGACGGTCACTCTGGCCGGGGTGATGTGGGTCGCGGCGGAGCGGCCGCATGCCTCCAGCTCGATCACGCCCGCCCAACAGCGCAAGGGGGTCTGGTATGGAGTCGGTGCTGCGGTCTGCCAGGGCTTGGGCATGGTCCTGGCCAGCAACGGGCTCAAGGGTGCCATCGATCCGATCTCCGCCCAGACCGTCCGCATGAGCGCCGGCGCCGTGGGCATTGTGCTCATTGCGATGATCGTCGGCCGAATGAACCGGGCGAAGAGAAACGCTTTCGCCGCCGATGCGATGACCGCGCCACCACCGCTTGCGCTCCCTCCTCAAGGCGGCATCCTGGCGCTGCTCCTGGGAACCGTGACCGGCCCGATTCTGGGCGTGTGGTGCTCGCTCTACGCCCTGCAAAAACTCGAAGTGGGGGTGGCCACGACCCTGATGTCCCTGGTCCCGGTGATGATTCTGCCCTTCACCCGCCTCACGGAGGGGCGCTGGCCGACGCCGCGGGCCATGCTTGGCGCGGTGATTGCCGTGGCGGGTGTGGCCATTCTGGCGACCGCGCCCAGCGCCGCTGTCGTCTGATACTTTCGCCGCCGAGCTTCACGCATGAGTCCCTCAATCAACACCAGGCTTCAATCGCTCAACCTTGCCGACCAGGCGATGGGATTGAAGTCGGTGCCGGCACACCGGGCGCAACCCGCTCCCAATCTTGGCGGCGAACCCGTTCGAGAGAATGTCCAGACTCAAGCCGTTCGCGCGCCGTCGGACACCATGTCGGAGAAGCCGCTGCAAACGCCGATTCCGCGCGCAACTTCACCCGCTCCCAAAGCGGCCGGCGGAATCGCCGGCTCCGCGAGCATGCAGTGGGGTCTCGCTCGTCCGCTGCCAAATTCACTCCAGGAGCGCAACGCAGCCTTGGAGGAAATCCGCGCCCGCCACGACTCGACCTGCCCGCTCTGCACGACCATCGACACCTACACCCAGACGGTTCCGGGCGAAGGCAGCGCTGTGGCCGAATTGTTTTTCGTCGGCGAAGCGCCGGGCGAGCAGGAGGATCTGACCGGCCGGCCCTTCGTGGGACGGGCCGGCGCCAAACTGGAGGAGATGATGAAGGCCATGGGCCTGAGCCGCGAGCAGGTCTTCATCGCCAACGTGCTCAAGAGCAGGCCTCCCAACAATCGCACCCCGACGCCCATCGAAGTGGATCAGTGCGGCCCCTTCCTCCTCGAGCAGTTGATGGTGATCCGCCCCAAAGTCATTGTCACCCTCGGCGGTCCTGCCACCAAGTTGATCCTTGGGCTCGAAGAGGGGATCACCAGGCTCCGTGGGATCTGGGCCGCTTGGACGCCCCCCAAGGGCGTCGATCTGCAGCCGATTCCGGTGATGCCGACCTTCCATCCCGCCTATTTGCTGCGGAATTACACCTTGGAAACCCGCACGCAAGTCTGGTCCGACCTGCAAAAGGCGATGACCAAGCTGGCTCCCCGCCCGCCGGCCTCAAAAAACTGAAAAATGATGGATCGCTTTGGGAACCCTCTGCGTAATGGCACTCCGAGGGTGAAGGATTGACACAACCGCAGCAGGTCTTCACCCCGCTGCCCACATGAGCCCCCACGAGGAGCCCGTTACGGCGCAAGCTGCGGCGGGCTCTTTTATTTCAGCGGGCCCACGACCACATCCGGATCAACTTGAGAAGGCGATGGCCGCGGAGCTGACCAGTGAGATTCCATTGGGCTCGCGCACCTGTTGGTAGTCGATCAAGTCGACGTTGGCCGGCTGCAGAATGCGCTGCGCCGCCGACATGTTGCCGATGCTGCACCAACGGGTCCGGTTCTGGTCCTTCTTGAAGGCGGCCTGGAACTCGGCGACATCCCTCTTGCAATAGGCGGCCAGTCGATCGCGATCGAGGTGTTCGATTTCTGCGGCGGCGGCGTCATCGATGGAACCCTGGTCGCCGAACTGCGGACCCACATGGCTCAGATCACTGCTGGCGATCACCAGATTGCGACCACCCAACTCGGCCAGCGCCGTGCGGACCGCGGTCACGAATTGATCGGTGGTCGCGCGCTCATCGTCGTCGGCAACCGGCGGAACCATCGGATTGGGGATCAAGGCTGCCACCAAGGGCACTTCGCCGTAGAGATGCTGGATCCAAGGAATGTGCAGCTGGATCGAATGCTCGCCGAGGTGGTCGATCTGGTCCGCGTAGATCCGCTTGGAACCGAGCGATTTTTCCAGGAAAGCCAGCACCGCTTTGTCGGGATTCATCTTGCCGAAGGGTGTGAGGAAACCAAACTCGCTCACCACCACGCCATCGCCGATGCCAAAGTGATTGGTCCCGAGAATGATGACCCGGTCGGGCTTTTGATCCTTGTTCAACGCCTTGTAGGCGGCCGCGTAGCCGGGCCAGCCGCGCTGATAGTCCAGATGGGGAGCCACCAGTCCGAGAATCGTGCCTTCAATCTCCGGGTCTTCCATCTCTCCCAGCCACTTGTCCAAGGCCTCGCCGCAGGTCTGCGCGTCCTTGCCCAGCCCGGCCGAAACGCTCATCGGAAAGTGTCCATGCGCCGTGATCTTGGCCTTGGCAACACGCTCGAGTTCCTCGAAGCGGGGGCCCCAGATCAATCCCACCTCGTCCAGCCGAGTCACCAGATCCCGCAAAATGTGCATCGGCGCCTGGGTTTTCGCGGCGATCTCGTCGAGTGTCTCCCGACCTTGAAAGAGCAGGATCACCTGGAGAATCTGGGGCATCACCACGATTTGCTGCTCGGTCAGCATCGAGGGATCCCGGAGCATCACATAGGACTTGCCCTCCTTTTGCATTCCCAGGGGCTGGAAATTGCGGATTTGCGGCTTGTTCAGATGCTCCGCAAGGGGGGCGCTCGGGGGCGTTTCGCTTGGCGTGGTGCTCATAGGCAGGGGAGTGTAACCCGCAAATTCACATTCTTGTGAACTCCGGCGGCTTCAGAACCGTTCCCGTTTGTCCGATACTCGGGTAGAATCGCTCCTTCGCCTCTGATGGGACAAAAGTCCCGGAGATCTCTCACATGGTTCGTAGCACCGCATCCAAATTCCCGGTTCTTTTCCTATCGCTCGTCGCCCTGCTGGCGGCTCCGTCTCTGGCGATGCAGGCCACGCCGCCGACGCAACCGGCCAACACCGCGCCCGCTGGTAAACCTGCCGGTGCGCCGACCTCCAAGGAAGTGAATTTCAAGGAGGCCAACAAGAACAAGAACTCCGCCAAGGAGCTGTCGGCCTCCAAGCCTCGAACGGACATCGTCAACGAGGATCAGCCGCCGACGCCGCTCAACCCTGGTGCCACACCGCCTGGCGCGACCACGACCGCACCTTTGGACAGCACACCGGTGATCAAGATCGAGCCGGAGATCCTGGATCTGGGCGAGATGATGGTCGACACCGCCAAGAGCGGCAAGGTGAAACTGATCAATATTTCCGACAAACCCGTCACCATCACCAAAGCGGTGACCAGCTGCGGCTGCACCACCGCAGGCAGCCCCAAGGATCCGATTCCCGTGGGTGGCTCTGCCGAGGTCGAGATCACGTTGAAGCCGGGACCCAAGGCCGGCGTGCCGCTGAGCAAGCGCGTCACCTTCCAGATCGATGGCCACACGCCGATGATGCTCACCGTGCAGGGCACCGTCCCCGCGTTCATCACCATGTCGCCCGACCAGCTCGAGGCGCCGGGCGAGGGACAGACTTCCGAGGGCGCGATCACCTTCAAGTGCCTCGATGGAACTCCCTTCAAGATCACCAGCGCCGTTCCGCCCATCGTGCCGGACCTGAGCCCTGAAGCCAAGGCGGAGCAGGTGGTCCACGTCGACTGGAAGGCCTGGGATGAGACCGGCCGCACGATCAAGCTGACCTTCTCCACCGATCACCCGAAGGTCCCCTCGCTTTCCCTGTTGATCCGACGGCCTCCGACGGCCGGCACCAGCGTCGAGCCCCGCGCGCCGGGAGCGAATCCCGCCGACCGTGCGGCCAGCGCTCTGGTGACCGCCGCCCGCGCCGGCGATGTCGAGAAGGTGAAGAAGGAGCTCGAAGGCAAGATCGATGTGAACGCCCCCGAAAGCGCGGGCGGTCGCAGCGCTCTGCACTGGGCCGCGAAGGAAAACCGCGTTGAGGTCATTCCGGTGCTCCTGGCGGCCAAGGCCGACGTGAACAACCGCGATCGCGCCGGCAAGACGCCGCTCTGCGTCGCCGCTGAAAACCGCGATCCCAAGGGCGTTGAGTCCATGAAGCTGCTGATCGCCGCCAAGTCGGATGTCAACAGCAAGGATCGCCTGGGCGGCACTCCGCTGCTGTGGGCCTCCGGACTCGGAACTCCCGAAGCCGTGGCCTTGCTGATCGATTCCGGCGCCGAGATCAACATTCCCGACAAGAACGGACTCACGCCCTTGCTGTGGGCAGCGGGCACCGGCGATCCGCGCTCCGTGCAGCTGCTCATCGACCACAAGGCCGACTTGACCGTCGCCGACAATCTGACCGGTGACACCGCGGTCATGCGCGCGGCTCGCAATGGCAAGTTCGACAGCATGCTCATCCTGATCAAGGCCGGCTCCAACCTCGAAGTCAAGAACCGCCAGGGCATGACCACCTGGCTGGTGGCGTCGGCCAGCGGAACCGTCGAGAAATTGAAGGCTCTCAAGGAAGCCAAGGCGGACACGCAGGCCAAGGATTCCCGTGGCTGGAATGCTTTGGACTATGCCAAAAACCGCGCGGACCAGAATCGGTCCGACGTGATCAAGTATCTCGAGACGGAGCTGGGCATGAAGCCCGCGGCGGAACAGCCGAGCCCCGTTGCTCCGTTGCCGACCACGCCGCCGGCCGCTCCGGGCCGCTGACGGATCCAACCCAATCTGAAACTCCAAGAGCCCCGAATTTTCGGGGCTCTTTTACTACAATCCCCGCTCAACCCTCTTAGGAGTCCCGCATGAGCACTGCGACCGCCACCAACGCGTTGACCACCCTGTTCGCCGCCGTCAAGGAGGCCCGCCTGCTGGAGAGCACCGCGAATCTGCTGGGATGGGACCAGGAGACCATGATGCCCAAGGGGGGTGCCGAGCTTCGCAGCCGCCAGCTTTCGCAACTGGCCCGCATCGCCCACGAGACCTTCACCACGCCAAGGATCGGCGAGCTGCTCGCCGCGGCCGAGGAATCCGCCGCCTCACTCCCCAAGGATTCCGCCGACGCGGTGAACGTGCGCGAAATCCGCCGCGACTACGACAAGGCCACCAAGCTTCCCTCGGCGCTGGTCGCGGAGCTGGCCCAGACCGCCAGCCAGGCGCAGCATGTCTGGATCGAGGCCCGCAAGGAGAGCAACTTCAAGAAGTTCCAGCCCTGGCTGGAGAAGACCGTCAAGCTGAACATCGACAAAGCGGAATGCCTGGGCTGGTCCAAGGGCGGCGAGGCGTGGGACGCGCTGGCCGACCACTACGAGCCCGCGCTCACCGCCGCGGCCGTGACCGCGGTCTTCGAGCCGCTGCGCACGCGCCTGCAGCAATTGCTCGACCGCATCCGCGGCGCCAAGCAGCAGCCTTCCAACGCCTTCAATGAGATCGCCCTTCCCATCGAGTCGCAGGAGAAGTTCGTGCGCTACGTGGCCAAGCGCATCGGATTCAATTTCGACAACGGGCGCCTCGACCGCAGCACGCATCCCTTCTGCGGCGGCAGCCACGGGCGCGACGTGCGCATGACGACGCGCTACAACCTCACCTGCGTGCTCGACGCGCTGGGCTCCACCATGCACGAGTCCGGGCATGGCATGTACGAGCAGGGGCATGATTTCAACCAAGTCGGCCTGCCCATGGGAGAGGCGGCGGGGCTCTCCGTGCACGAGAGCCAGAGCCGAATGTGGGAGAACCAGGTCGGCCGCGGCCGCAACTTCTGGACCTGGGCGCGGCCGCAGCTTTCGGCCTTCTTCGGCGACGCCTGCGACCACTTCACGCTCGATCACCTCTACCAGGCCGCCAACGTCGTGGAGCCCGGCTTCATTCGCGTGGAGTCGGACGAGGCCACCTACAACATGCACGTGATGATCCGCTTCAAGCTGGAGCGGGCCATGCTCAAAGGCGACATGGCCATCGGCGACCTGCCCGGCTTCTGGAACAAACTCTACAAGGAATACCTGGGCGTCACGGTGCCGGATGATCGGCGCGGCTGCCTGCAGGATGTGCACTGGAGCATGGGCGCGATCGGCTATTTCCCCACCTACACGCTGGGCACGCTGCTGGCGGCGCAGCTCTTCGAGAAGGCCCGCAAGGACATCCCCGGCCTCGACGAAGGCTTCTCGCGCGGCGAATTCGCGCCGCTGCTCGCCTGGCTGCGCAAGAATGTCCACTGCGAGGCCCGCCGCTACCGTCTGGACGAGCTCTGCCGCAAGGTGACTGGGGCACCGCTCTCGGCCGATCCGATGATGCGGCATCTGGAATCCAAGTTATTGCCGCTCTACGGCCTCTCGTAAATCTGAATTTCATCATCGAATCCAAGCGAATCACGGCTACACTGCGGGGCTCATCATGGAATTCAGAAACGTAGCCATCATTGCGCATGTCGACCACGGAAAGACCACCCTTGTGGACGCCATGCTGCGCCAGGCGGGCGCCTTCCGCGTCAACGAAGCCCTCACCGAATGCGTCATGGATTCCAATCCGCTGGAGCGCGAGCGGGGGATCACCATCCTCTCCAAGAACTGCGCCGTGACCTACGAAATCCGCTTCGGCCCGCACAAGGGCACGATCCTGCGGGTCAACATCATTGACACGCCGGGCCATGCCGACTTCGGCGGCGAGGTGGAGCGTGTGCTGCGCATGGCTGACGGTTGCGCACTGCTGGTGGACGCCCTCGAAGGCCCGATGCCGCAGACGCGCTTCGTGCTGCAAAAAGCCATCCAGTTGGGCCTGAAGCCCATCCTGGTGGTGAACAAGTGCGACCGGCCCGACGCCCGCCTGGACGAGGTGGTGAATGAGGTCTTCGACCTGCTCATCGAGCTCGGGGCCGACGACATCGCCCTGGATTTCCCGGTGCTCTGGGCCAGCGGCCGCGACGGCTGGGCCAGCCGCGACAAGAATCAGAAGGAGCGCGGCGTGGACGACTTGTTCGACGCGATCCTCACCCACGTGCCGGCGCCGAAGATGGACGCGACCGGTCCGCTGCAGTTCCTGGTGACCAACCTGGACTACAGCGAGTATGTCGGCCGCATCGCCATCGGGCGCGTGATGCGCGGATCGATCAAGCCGGGCATGGCCGTCGGACTCTGCCGCGCCGATGGGCGCGTGGACAAGGGCCGCGTCACCAAGGTGAATCAGTTCCAGGGTCTGGGCCGGCGCGAAGCCGAGGAAGTGCTGGCGGGGGATCTCGCCGCCGTCGAGGGTCTGCCGGACATCGCCATCGGCGACACGATCGTCCTGCCGGAGTGTCCCGAGGCGCTGCCGCGGGTGAGCGTGGACGAGCCGACGCTGCACATGGTCTTCCGCATCAACGACGGTCCACTGGGCGGCCGCGAGGGCAAGTTTGTGACCAGCCGCCAGCTCTCCGAGCGCCTGGACCGCGAGCTCCGCTCCAATGTGGCGCTGCGGGTTTCGCCGGGCGAAAGTTCCGAAGAATTTCATGTCAGCGGCCGCGGCCTGCTGCACCTGGGCGTGCTGCTGGAGACCATGCGCCGCGAGGGCTTTGAGTTGACCGTGGGCAAGCCGCAGGTCATCGAGAAGGAAGTCAATGGCGAACAGTGCGAACCCTGGGAGCGGCTGACCCTGGACGTTGCTGAGTCCGGCATGGGCGCCGCCCTGGAGCTGCTGGGCAGCCGCGCCGCCGAGATCACCAAGGTCGATCCCCGCAACGGCCGCATGCACATCGAGGCGGACATTCCCGCTCGCGGCCTCATCGGCCTGCGATCGAGGCTGCTCAACGCCACCGGCGGCGAGGCGGTCATCCACCATGCCTTCGCCTCATGGAGGCCAGTCAACCCCGGCGCCATCAAGCCGCGCGTGCAGGGGGTGCTGATCGCCAATGAAGGGGGTCCCGCCACCTCCTATGCCATCGAGCCGCTCTCCGACCGGGCAGTCATGTTCGTCAAGCCCGGCGACATCTGCTACCAGGGAATGCTGGTCGGGGAGAACACCCGCGAGAACAACCTGGTGGTCAACGCCGTCCGCATGAAGCCCTTCTCCAACGTCCGAGCCATCAGCAAGGATGCGACGGTGGTCCTGAAGCAGCCCCGCATCATGAGCCTGGAGGCCGCTTTGGAATATATTGAAGAGGATGAACTGGTCGAGATCACTCCCACCGCGATTCGCATGCGCAAGCGTCTGCTCAATGAGACGGAGCGCAAGCGCGTGGAGCGTTCGGAGCGAAGCCGCGCCGAGGCTCTCTCACGCGAGGAGTGAGTCATGCCCATGCGAGTGATGAAGTTCGGAGGAACTTCGGTCGCCGATCCGCAGCGCATCCGCCACGCCGCCAGCCGAGTCGGCGCCGCCCGGGCCGATGGTGAACGCGTGGTGATGGTGGTCAGCGCCATGGGGGACTCCACCGACGAACTCATCGATCTCGCCAGGAAAATCGCCCCCAAGCCCGCCAAGCGCGAGCTGGACGCGCTGATGGCCACGGGCGAGCTCGCCAGCAGCGCCCTCTCCGCGATCGCGCTGGAGGACCTGGGTCATCACGCCTGCAGCATGAACGCCTATCAGTGCGGCATCCGCAGCGACGGCGCCTTTGGTCATGCGCGGATCGACACCATCGACCGGGCCGCCATCGAGCGGCGCATCGACGCGGGTTTCATCCCGGTGATCGCCGGATTCCAGGCGGTCTCGCCGGAAGGGGACCTCACAACGCTGGGGCGAGGCGGCAGCGACACCACCGCGGTGGCCATCGCGGCGGCCCTGGATGTGATGCGAGACGCGGGCTGCTGCGAGATCTACACCGACGTCGACGGGGTCCACACCGCCGATCCGCGGCTGGTGCCCGAGGCCCCGCGGCTCACGCAGATCACCTACGACGAGATGCTCGAACTGGCCGTGGTCGGGGCGGGCGTGATGCACGAACGAGCGGTGGTCTTCGCGCAGCGGTATGGTGTGCCGATACATGTCCGACACAGCCAGCGCTTCGAGCCTGGCACCATGATTCAAAAGGAGACTCCCTTCATGGAATCAATCGCCGTCATCGGATGCGCCCTC
The DNA here is from genome assembly GCA_021414025.1 of Planctomycetota bacterium. NCBI lineage: Bacteria > Pseudomonadati > Planctomycetota > Planctomycetota bacterium. Next base: position 620,849 of record JAIOPG010000002.1, read on the forward strand.
AAGAGCGATCTTGGACGCGTGGTGCTTAAGGGGTTGCCGTCGGATCCGGGCACGCAGGGACGCCTCTTTGGGGCCATCGCCGAGAAGGGCATCCTGGTCGACGACATCATCCAGAATGACTCTGCCAAGAACATCGACCTCAGCTTCACGGTGCATCACGACGAGCTGCCCGAGGTCAAGGTGGCGGTCACGCAGGTCCTGAAGGCTCTGGGCTCGGGGACGCTCGAGATCGAGATCGGCCTGGCCAAGCTCAGCGTGGTCGGCTCGGGCATGCGGAACCATTCGGGGGTGGCCAGCCGGCTGTTTGAGACGCTGGGGAAGGCGGACATCGCCATCCGGGGGATCGTTACCAGCGAGATCAAGATCTCCTGTCTGATCCCGCTGGAGCATGGCAAACAGGCGATCAACCTGGTCCACAAGGCCTTCGGCCTGGAGCAAGGCGAGCGGGTCACGATCGAACGGCAACTCGGCAGGGTGTGACGGGGTGGGCGGAACGAACGCTGCGGGAATCCGCTGGTTTCAAATGGGCTTTGCCCGGGGCATGCGATTTAACAGAATACCTATTATGGGCGAGTAGGGGTTTCAAAGGCAGCGGCAAAGCCGAATCGCGAACCCAAGCATTGTCGCTGGAAGCAGCTCGCCCCGATGCGTTTCAGTCGCCGTACTTCTTGCGGATCCGTGAAGATTCGGCAGCTCGATTTTCGTAGTCGGCCAAACCCTTGACCTGCTTGGCCTGCTCATCGTTCAAGACCTTGCGCAGGTCACGGACAGCCTGCTGGTTCAATTCGTCATTGTCGACGACGACCTTGGCCCGAACTCTCTTGAATTCGTCTTCCCGTTGTCGGTCCTGTTCGGGTGCAGGAATGTCGGCGCCGTTGTCGCGATCGTTGGCAAATGGAATCAGCTTTCGGAGCAATTGCACATGTTCCGTTTCGGTGCTGGTCTTAAGGGTCTGCAGAGTGGACTTCTGTTCTTCGGTCAAGTCGGTCAATTTCAGCGCGCCCTTGATGAATGGCAACGCTGAAACATCGCTCTCGAAAAGCGTCGGGTATGACTTCTGGTCAAACGCCAACTGCAGGCTGACCCGCTGTGATTCGCTCAACGATTCCAGGGCAGTCGTCCACGCCCGCTGAATCGCCTCCATGTGCTGCCGGTCAGCTTTCCTCTGACGAAGTCGAATGCTGGCCCATGTTTCCTGGTGTTTCCGGGATACTTCAGGATCGGGTTTAAAGCGCCCGGTCGCGATTTCGTCCGGCTTGGCATGCGCTCTGAACTCGGCGTCACTTGCATTCCTTTCGTGCTCCAGATTGATGCTCGTCCGATAGGACTCCAACAGCGTGGCGACCAGTGGGTCAATCTGCTCATTAATCGCTGCGCACGCCTGGGCCTGCTCTTGGGCGGACAATTCTGGCGAACGCAACAGTTTGGAAATGTTGACTGGCGTCACGGAGAACGTGTTGTGTCCGCCGGTGTAGCCGAAATTCCGGCGCGTCGTTCGATTGAGGACACGTTCGAGCTTGGCTAACTTGAGCGGAACGCCATATTGATCCCCGAGGGTCGACGCCAGGTCGTCAAAGAACGCGGTGTCGGCGTCGGTCATCTGTTGCCAAAGGATTGTCTTCAGAGCGCCAAATTCATTGAGCCGATCAAAGTTCGGCATGACATTGCCAGTTTCTTTGTTCCGCGGGTAGAGCCCTTCCGTTGCGGCGACAAGTTTCTCCAATGTCGGCTTGAGTGTTTCCTCGCAGTGGTTCAGATAGTCCGCGTGCATCGTCTGCACCAGGGTTGATTGCGATTCGTCCAGGGCCAGCTGCTTGACCAGCACGTCCACTGCGGCCTTGTCAAGCGGAACGCTCATGGCTTGTTCCGAAAGCTGGTTTTGCTTGCTCCACCCCGAGGGTTCGTTGGCCTTGGGTTCATCCACTAGTTGATCGATGTATCTGTCATTGCCGAATGAGGAGAGTTCCTGGGCGGGATCCCTTTCAAAGAGAGCCTTCAACTTTGGATTGTCCAGCAGAGCCGACACGGACTTCAGGGAATTGCTGCCAAGTTCAAGGCGCTTCTGGCGAAGCTCGATGCTGAGGACACTCATGCCCTTCTCAGATTGCATGTTGAACTGGTTTGGATCAATGGCTGCGCATTGTGCATTAAAATCCTTGATCCCTTGCTCAACCAGTCCTTCGTCCGCCACCTGCCATTGTTGGTAGGCGGCTTGAATCTGATCCAGAGCAGGCTTCGTCAGCGTCTTCGAACGCAAAGCTTTGCGGAACAACTGATCGGTGAGCAGAAATTCCTCGATCCGACGCCCGCCGTTGCCTAGAGCCAAGCGACGGTACGCCTCGGCGAAGTATTGATTGCGCAGCCATTGCTTGTATGCGTCGGGCAGTTGAGCCGCCAAGGTCTTGCAGGCGGCGTCATTAAACGCTGAAATCTTGTCGCACTTAACTCGAAAGGGTTCACGCGCCTTCGCCATGGCGTCTTGGACGGCCGCGTCCAGCTCCCGGGCCCGCTCCGGGTCATTCTTTCGCTCCTCCTGCGACAGAGTGCCGGCCCCTGCCTTCATTGCGGCCGCGGCTGCCTCGCGACGGTTGCGGATGCTGGAGGCGGCGAGATCCTTCATGAGTTCGGTCAGCCGCTGCTCATACGCGGCCAGAGCGGGGTCGAACTTCTGCTTGGCCTCCAACGGGATGTTCATGACATCCATGATCGCCGTGATGTCCAAGATGGTGATCGGTTGATACTCGAGCATGTACTTGCCGGTCGAACACTCGCGGATACGTGCGTTGCGGGCTCGCTGCACGCCCTCACGGTGGCCCTCCCCCACCAGGTCGGCCACGCCGACAAACAGTGCGTCGTCGGCATCAGACATCATCTTCAGCACGCGTTCATAAGCGCGGGTGTACTCCTCAGTCTGCTTTGAACGGGGCATTCCGTTGTTCCACTGTTCGCTCTTCTTGTTCAAGAACTGGGCGATCTCATTGTCGCGCAGGGCATGGCACCGCTCGCGGTAGGCGTCGTGCAACTTCTCGATGGCGGTTGCATGGTCCTTGTCCGGGTGGATGTAACGCTCCACCAACTGCTTGAACTCGCCAAGCGTGAGTGGATCGGGCACCTGTCCGAATTGGTCCTGTGCGGTGGCGCGAGTTGCAAGCTGAAGAGTGACGGCTAATGCGAGAATGGCGAGCCGACCAGGGCGGGTGATTTTCAGCATGTGCAGTCTCCTTGTTCGAAATCAAGTTCAGTCAGAGCGTGAATGCAAATTGACATCAGCGTTCCTTGTAGGCTTTGGCGATCCTTGCAGCGGTCTTCTCGAAATCCGAAATGCCTTTGATTCGCCCGGCCTGATCTTCCGTCAGGATCTTGCGAAGCTGCCGGATCGCCGCATCGTTGGTTTCACATCGCTCGTAGGCGACTTTCGATTTGGCATTCTCAACAGCTTCTTGCTCCTTCCGCTCCTCGGGCGTATTGGCGTGGGGAATTTCCGCAGACCCCTTCGTGAGTGATCGACTCAGCTCATTCTGCCGAATCCGTGTTCGTTCCTCGAGTTCACTCAGCTGGGCTTGCTGCTCCTGGGTCAGATCCTTCAGTTTGCGCGCCTTCTTGATGTACGGCAGCGCGGGGCATCGATCCGAAAATGGATTGGGATTCGCCTCCTCGTCGTAGGCCATTTGCAGTGACACGCGTTGTTTGTCGTCCAGCTTCTCCAGCGTTCCCACCCACGCCGATTTGATGGCTTCCTTGTGCCGAAGAATCAAAGTGCGGGAACGATCACTCAAGGCCTTGTGGGCATCTTTGAAGCTCTTTGTGTCCGCTGGAGTCCACGCTTCGCCCGCCTGGTGACTTGCCTTGTCCGCAACTTCCTGAAGTTCATACTCTGTCTTCAAGTCGAGGCCCGTCAGGTAGAAAATAAGCAGATCCTTTGCGAGTTGATCGGACTGCGCGGTCAGGGCATCGATTGCCTTCGCCCGGTCATCGGCCGCAAGATTCGACAATCGCAGGATCCTCACGATATTGACTCGATTCTCACGCAGGGCGTTCGATGACCCCGCGTATCCGTAATCGGTATGAAACGTCCGTTCGAGGGCTCGCTCGAGTTTCGCCAAACTCAGTGCAGCGCAGGACTTTTCGCCAAGCACCGTCGCCAGGTCGTCAAAGAATGCGGCATCGAGATCCGTCCCTTGTGTGAACATCGCCTTGCGCAAAGCGAGGGTTTCAATGATGCGATCCGAATTTCGTTTGATCTCGCCGGTCGCCTTGTCAGGCGCCCACGCCTCCAGATTGACGGCATCGAGCTTCTTGATCGCCGGCCCGAGGGCCTCATCCCAGCGATTGAGATAGTCGGCATGCGCCGATTTCAACAAGGCCTTCTGGGATTCGTCCATGGAAAGCAGGACCGTAATCGCCTCAGCGGATTCATCGCTCATCGGACTCCCCTCTTCAATGGCCAAACGGCTCATTGGCGGCGGCTGGTCCGTTGGTTCAGTGGTGTCCACGTAATCATCGATCATGCCGTCCATGATGATGACCCCACCGGGTTCTCGTTCATTGGCATCCCGTTCGAAGAGTCCTTTCAGCTTCGGATTGTCCAGCAGTGATGCGACCGATTTGAGGGACTCGAACCCCAGATCAGTGCGCTTCTTGGAGATTTCGATGCCGACATTGTGCTCGGAGATGGAATTGATATGCGGATTCACGGGATCGATGGCGGCGCGGCTTTGGTCGATGACATGCATGCCCTGATCGATCAGCGCGTCATCGTCGTCTCGCCATTTGTGATACACGGCCGCGATTTGCTCCCGAGCCCCTTCATCGAGCGTCTTGCTGCGAAGCGCTTTGCGGAAGAGCACATCAGTTCGCAGCAATCGGTCGAAGCCGCCAACACCTCCATAGACACCTTGCATGTGAAAATACCCCTTCAACATGTACTTGCCGCGAAAGTTCTTCCTGTAGTTGTCGGGGAGTTGCCGGGCCAACGCCTTGCATGTTGTTGTGTTGAGCTGGGCCAGTTTCTCGCTTTTCAGCCTGAGGGGCTCATACCCCTTGGCCATGGCATTGCGGGAATTGTCACGCATGGCCTGGACCTTCTCGGGATTGTTCTCGCGTTCCTCCGGTGTCATCTTGTTGCTCGCGGAGTTGGCCCACACGGAGGAACGGTCGCGGAACCACTGCAATTGGGCCTTGGCGACATCCTTCATGGCCGCGGTGAGGCGAGGTTCATAGTCGGCCAGAATTGGATCGACTTTCTGTTGTTCATCCTTCGGCAAACGCAAGTCAGCGACGATCGCGGAGAGGTCGACCTCCAGATACTCCTGGGAAAAACTTCTGAACCTGACGCGTGAGCGGGCCCGCGAGCGAGTGTCGCGGGTTCGTTGCACGGCGGCTTCCTGTCCCTCCCCCAGCACGCCTCCGATGGCGTCAAAGAGCGCGTCGTCGATCTCGGCGACCTGCCGGTTCAGGCGGTCAAGGGTTTTGACGTATTCATCGAAATACTCATACTTAAGGCCGTCGTTCCACTTCTCCTTCAGGTTCTTCAGGAACTGCTCGATGTCGCTTTCACGCAGGGCATGGAAGCGATCTTTGTAGGCGTCGTGCAGAGTTTCGATTTCAGTCCTCTGCTCCTTTGACAGTTGGACATATGTTTCCAAGGAGATCAGGAGCTCCCCCATGGACATCGGATCGGGAAGTTGATTGAAGGTTCCCTGTGCGCGGACCTCGGTTGAGAAGTGAAACGTGACGCACAACGCAAGCGTGGCAAGCCGAAAGAAGCGAGGGATCTGCAGCATGTGCTTTCTCCTTAGGCGAGTGCCCACGCAAGCGTATCTGACTCAAAGATTCAAAGTGGCACCCACCCACGCTTCACCCAGCGGAGTTCGCCGCCCTGCCGCCGCAGGAACGCGCCGAGCTGCCCCGCGTGGTGCTGCACGTGACGGATGTTGTAGATGTGCATCTCCGACTGCGACATGGTGAGCCAGGGGAATTTTGTCGGCGCCTCCATCGACGCCTGCGTTTCCTGCGCCATCGTGCTCGCCATTTTCTCGCGGCAGAACGCCAGGTACGCCAGCAGCTCCTCGCGGCTGAACCGCCGGCTCGGATACTCGCCGCGGATGTCCTCCATGCCCTTGGGATGGAACACCGGGTGGGGCTTGAACGCAGCCTCTCCGCCGGGCGTCAGGTAGATGTCCGTGCAGCACAGCGTGTGGTAGACGACCTGCCAGAAGGGATACTTGGCGATCACTCCCTCCCAGTGCTCCGCCGGGCACTTCACGATGCAGTCGTTGAGCATGCACAGCGTGGCCTCGTACTGGGCGGACAGGACATTCTTGAAATGGTCATTCATGGCGGGTGACAAAATCCTACGGTCAAATGAAAAGGAGCGCCTCTTTCGAGACGCTCCTTTGAGGTCAAATCAAGAATCTTGGCTTCAATCAGCGACGACGACGGCTCATCATGCCGCCGAAGATCAGGCCCATGGCGAGACCGCCCGGACCCGGCACTTCGTCGATGTAGAAGTCATCCATGCCGAAGCAGTCGACGTGGTTGGTCACGTAGAAGACCACCTTATCGACATTGTCGAAATTGCTGCCAAGGAACACGTAGGTCGAGGGGAAACCCCAATCCTCCGAGGGAAGCAATTGAAAGCCCATCGAAGTGGCTCCGTTGAACCCTTCGACCCATGCCAGCTCGGTGCCGCTGGCAGCGCTGCCACCGGTGGCAGTGTTGGAGGTCAGGCTGAAGAAATTCAGGTCGAAGGTGCCGCCGCCAACCTTGGAAATTGTGATGGCTTCCACTCCACCGAAGGAGCCCGTGGCCCAGTGGGCATGGATGACGTCGTTGCCGGCGCCGTAGTAGTTGCCCACGTTGGTCGCGAAACCAGCCGAACCGCTGTTCGGGGTGAAATCAAGGCGGAAGCCGCCTTCCTCGTAATAGTCGACGTTGTCCCAGAGGACGGAGTTGTTGGTCGTTTCGGTCGTCGCGTCAAGGCGAGTGACGGTGCCACCGGTGAAGGTGATCAACGACGCGCTGGCCTGGGCGGCGAACGCCGAGGCAATGAGGCCGCAAGCAAGGGACTTGCGATTGGTGAGAATGTGAGTGATGTTCATTGGAAAGGGCTCCACAATTGCCGCAATAGACGCGCGGCTTGACGCCCTTAACCGAATTCTCCACCGGGAACTGGGGATTAACCTACCACAACCGGCACTTGGTTCAATTCAATAAACTTGGAATATTTTTCGGTGACTTTGGCCGGCGACATAAAACATTGCTAATACGAGACTTAGCCCCATCCAATTGCGTACATGGGATCCCTTGTCTGGGTCACGGGAAGGCGATCATGGCCACTCACGATGTCCCAACGTGAGAAACCCGCAGCAACCATTAACAGCTCGAGTTCCGGCTTAAAGATCCATCGCACATGGGTTTCAGATGGGTGACGAGCAACAACGACCCCCGCGGCGTCGAGTTCCTGAATCTCCATCACCGAATGCTGGGTTTGCTCGATGCGGTTCAGACGCCGCGTGTCATAGATGCGAATTGTGCCATTGGTCCTCGGGTTGGGGGCGGTGTGCTCGAGGATGGGAATGCCCTCCTCGCAGGTCCAAAGTTCGGCATCGGGATAGGACATGTGAATCACCGCCGCGCCGCCCGGAGTCAGATGCCCCCGCATGTTGCGCAGCGCCGCGAGCTGGTCGGCCGTGGTCAGGTTGTGGGCGAAGGAATTGAATCCGCAGATCACCCTCGCGTAGCGGCGAGGCATCGTGAAGTTCCGCATGTCGCCAACAAGCAGCGAGGGCGAGTGGCCAAGATTCCTGGCCTTGACCCGAAGCCGCTCGAGCATTGGTTCAGAAAGATCGACGCCATCAACGTCGTGTCCATCGCCCAGCAGCGCCAACGTGATGCGACCCGTCCCGCAGCCCACGTCGAGCACCGGTCCCCCGCTCTCTTTCGCCACCCCGCGCCAGAACTCAAGGTCGAAATCCAGGTCCCCCATCATCAGGTCGTAGAGAACGGCGTCGTCGAATGGCGAAGGGAGCGGATTGCTGGTCACAAGATTGGCGATGCTACAAACGATCGACTTTCATCACTTCAATTGGCTCCGCAACTCCTTCAGGCGGGCGTTGCACAAATCGAGATCATCCTGCCAGGTGTGGGTGTCGCTCATCGGCGAATCCCGATCGGCAAGGCGCTCAAGCAGAACCTTGGCGAGCTTCTCCTGCTCCAGGATCTGGGCGACCAGGGACATCTGCAGCTTCATCTGCTTGGCGGCCATGGCATAGCCGCCGTCGCCGCCGTCGACGAAGTGGAAGTGGTCATCGGTGTAGCTGCGCACAAAGCAGGTCAGCAGCGCCGTGGGCGAAGTGTGAATGCCGTAGAAGATCTCGCCGGCCTGAAAGTGCCGCGCAAAGAGGTCGCGGATGGTCTGCTCATCCTTGCCGTCCACATCGAGCACGAACCGAAGGGCGTCGTCGAACTTGATCCGGTCGGTATTGAGGGCCACTTCATTGACATATTTGCCGATGCCCTTCGAGGCGTCATGTTTCTTCGCCCGCATGAAGGCCGAATGACCCAGCGAGAGCAAGAGCAGACGCCCGTACTCGAGCCAGCGCTTGAAGGGATTCGCGATCCGGACTCGCAGCTCCGTCATCAGGAAGGGCGGCGGCCAATCCAAGGTCAGATTCTTCACCGACAGGGGCCGGCGGTGATCGACGAGTTCCCCCACCTCCTTCAGAATGCCGCGGTAGAGCGCGTGGACATCGGAGTTGCCCGCGCGCACCTGGACGATGCAGGCCATCATCCTGCCGTTGCGGGATTGCAGCGGGCTCCACCGGCACTCGAGCCCCTGGAAATCACCCTCCGCCTTCAGGCCGGCGGAGACATCGAACTCGCTCCCCCGCTCCTTCATCAGCTTCTCCGCGTAGGCCAGCCCGCCTCCGCTGAACATGGCGACGGAGCTCTGCGGCGAGACCAGGAATTTCCCCACCTGCACATCCAGCCCCGCCTGTCGAATCACCCGCATCGGCACCGCGGCGATGCGAAGGTCAAGCCCGAACTCCTTCACGGACATCTCGCGGGTCTTGATCAGAGCCCGGGCTACGCGCTCCCGATGGGTTTCCGGCACCGCCATCGACGCGCCGTCGCCGCCGAAGATGGAGGGAAAGGAAAGGTCGCCGCAGGCATTGCTGGCGGCGATGATGCAGCAGGCGCCGATGGTGTTGACATCCTTGTACTTGCCCTGCGCGATCGCCTTGGTCGAGCCCTTCACATCGGTCAGCACCAGGGTCCAGTCCGCCGGAATCGATTCGAAGCGCTGCGGATTGGCGATGTCGATCAGGCCGTTGAAGCCCTTGAGGTTCTTGTAGAAATCCTCGCTCATGCGCTAGAGCGCGTCCGCACCGGGCTGCTGCCCCGGGGGCTCGGGCAGTTTGCGGGCCGCTTCGCTGATGGCCATAAGCGTCATGATGCAGAGGACGATCGTGCCGACCCAGCAGGCCAGATTCAGGATCGGCAGCGTGCTGACCAGGGCGCTGACCAGCGCTGCGATGCTGTAGAAGAGACCCAGTTGCTGTCCGCAGTCGCCGGATTCCTGGCCGCGTGCCTTGAGGGCCGCCTGCAGCGAGAGCGGCACCTTGCTGAAGACGAAGAAGTTCCAGATCAGCTCGAAGAGCGGAATCAAATTCAGCCAGATGAGACCCGGCGCCATCTGCTGATGCTCGACGGGAACCTTCCGCATGGCGCTGTAGGCGAACCAGCAGATGATGCCCTGCACCACGAACCACATGGCGACGATGCCGCAGCAGACGAAGCCGCCCAGTGCCAGCGCCGCGGCAACGATTCCTCCCGCGACCGCGTCGTCGGAGTTCGAGCCATGCGCCGCCAGCAAGGCGGGAGCGATCAGATTGGTCCACAGGGTGTGCGTCATGCGATCTCCTTCGGAAGGTCTTGCGAAGGATAACGGCGGCGCCGGCTTGCGGCGGATTCACGCCCTTGCACGCTCACTCCATGCCGAAGGGGTTGGGCTTCTTCTTGGCCGCGCTCTTCTCGTAGTCGGCCATGCCGTTGATCTGGGCGAGCTGGTTCTCGTTGAGGATGCGGCGCAGGGCGCTGATCGCGCGCTGACTGTGCTCGTCGCGCTCGAATCGGACCTTCTCGCGGGCGTTGGCGATCGCCATTTGCTCCTGCCAGTAGGGACCCATGTCCTCAGTTCGGGTCGGCGGTGCGCCCGCGGCCTTCTTGGGAAGCATCTTGCGGCAGAAATCGATGTGCTCCTTGCGGCTGGTCTCCTGAAGCTCCTGCAGCTGCTTCCGCTGGTCGTCGGTCAGGTCGCGCAGGACTACTGCCATCTCAATGAAGGGCAGCGCCGAGCGCGAATCCTTAAAGATGGTCGGATAGGCGCGCTCGTCGAAGACCAGTTGCAGGGACTCCCGCTGGGATTCGCCCAGCGGCGCAACCGCTGTCGTCCAAGCAGAGCGAACCGCGTCGATGCGCTGCTGCTTCAGCTCGCTCATGCGGGACTGGATCGCCATCATCTCCATGCCGAGCTTCTGCATCGCGGCCATGTCCGGCTTCTCGCCATTCTGGCCGCCGTAGATCGCGGCACTGCGCCGGCTCATCTCCTCCAGCTCGCGGTCCTGGTCGATGCCCGCAATGAAAGACTCCATCTGCGTCTTCACCAGCGGATCCACCTGGACCGCCAGCGCCTCGTTTACCTTGGCCTGATCCTCAGGCGTCAGCTTGGCGCTGCGCAGGACGGTGACGATGTTGACCGCCGACTCCTGGCTGCCTCCGAACGGAAAGCCGCCAAACATCCCATTGCGGCCGGCGGTGCGATCGAGCACGCGCTCCAGCTTGGCCATCTGCAGAACCGGCTCCGCCTTCTCGCCCAGCACCGAGGCGAGGTCGCTCAGGAACGCCGCGTCGGCCTCGGTCTCCTTGGCCAGCAGATCCTTGCGTCCGCTGAAGTAGGCCTCCTGCTTTTTCTCGTCGATGTTCATCTCGCCCTGAGCCGCTCCCGGCGTCCACCGGCCGCCGCTGAGCGTGTCCAAGTGCGCCTGGGCGGCGCGGACCGTCTCGTCCCAGTTCTTCATGTAGTCCTGGTGCATGGTCTTGAGCAGGGCCTTGCGCGAATCGTCCAGGCCCAGCTGGATCTCGATGGCCAGGATCGCCTCCTCGCTCATCGGGCCGCGGTTGACGATGACGGTCTCCTCGCCGGAGCGCATCATCTCAGCGGCGGAGGCGCGGGCGCTGATCGCCGAATCGCCGCCCTCGCCATCGGTGTCCATGCCCTCGCTCTCCTCGGCCTCGGCCTCGTCGGAGTCCTTGGCGGCGTGCTTCTGCTCGAAGAGCTTCTTCATCTGCGGATTGCTCAGCTGCGAGGCCACCGCCTGCAGGGCCTTGGAGCCGATCTCCTGCCGCTCCTTCATGCGCTCGCCCATCCGCTTGGCCTGATCGATGTTGCCGCTGAAGTCCATCAACTTGCGGTCGGCCCGCGCCTCGTCGATCTCCTTGATGCTCTGGTCGACGAAAGCGTCGTCGGCCGACTGCCACTGCTGGTAGGCGGTGCGGATGTTCTCGCGGGTGGTGTCGTCGATCTTCTTGTTCTGCAGCGCCTTCTTGAAGAGCGCGTTGGCGCCGGAGGGGTCGCTCATCAGTTCGGGGTAGGCCTTGTCGATGTACTGCGTGCGCAGCTTGCGCTTGGAGTCGCCGGCGAGCTGCCCCTGCAGCGACTGGAAGGTCTTCTTGTTGAACTCGGAGAGTTTCTTGCTCTTGGCCATCAGCTTCTCGCCGGCCTTGGCCATGGCGTTCTGCATGGTCTCCATGATTTCCTTCATCTTCTCCGGGTCCTTGAGCATCTCCTCCTGCGAGAGGTCGGCAAAGCCCGCCTTCTCCAGCTCGTCGAACATGTCGCGGATCATGCGCATGCTGGTGTTGCCCAGGTCCTTGAGACTGGCGGTGAGGCTCTGCTCGTAGGTGACCAGCATCGGATCGATCGTGGCCATCTCCTCCGCGGTCAGCCCCATCTCCAGCACAATGGAGGAGAGGTCCACCGAGGGGTAGGCCATCATCATCCCGCTCATGATCCCGGCGCTGGAGCGCGTGCGGCTGCGGGCGTCGCGGGCCCGCTGCACGGCGGCGCGGCGCTCCTCGCCCAGCAGCGTGGCCACCCCGTCGAAGAAGGAGTCGTCGACCTCGGCGATCTGCTTGTTCACCCGGTCATAGCCCTTGGTGAACTCCTCGATCTGCTCCTTCTTGGGCATGCCCCCCTGCATCTCCTTCATCTTGGTGAGGAAGCGCTCGATCTCATTCTCGCGCAGCATGCGGAAGCGCTCGCGGTAGCTGTCGTGCAGGCCCTCGATGGAGGCCCCCTGCTCCTTGGTCGGGTGGACGTAGAGGTTCAGGAGCCGCGAGAGCTCGGCTGAGGACATCGGGTCGGGCACCTGACCGGAGGTGCCCTGCGCGCGGGCGGGCGCGGCGATGCACAAGGCCATCACAACGACAAAGAAAATCGAGGCCAGACGATTACGATTGATGAGAAATCGTTCCATGACGGCAATCGTACCGGAACGAATCGAATCGCCTATGGAAGTTGATTCAGGATGCGGCGGAGGGACAATCACCGAAATTCAGAAGCATCAGACCGACATCCGCGCCGTCGACCTCGCCCGAGCCATCCAGATCCGAAATGCATCCGGGGCAAGGGCCGAAATCGAGCAGCATCAGGCCGACGTCGCCGCCGTCGACGGCACCGCTGCCATCCAAGTCGCCTTCACACACGGAACTGCCGGGAACATGGGTTTCGACGACGATGCCATCGATCGTGACCATGCCGCCCGGAGACGCTGTGATGAGAAAGGTCTCCGCGCTGGGATGGATCGGCGCGAAAAATGTGAAGTCATACCGTGCGAAGGTCCAACCATCGGGGAGCGCAATCTTCGTCACTCCATCCAGGACGACTGAGAAATCCCCGTGCCCGGACTGGGGAAGAATGGTGACCACCGGGTCGTCGCCGAAGTATGTGACCGCGACATCCGCGAATTTGCAGCCGGGCATGAAGCCGGCGCTGGAATTCAACTTGAGATCATCGGGGACATTCTTGTTGTCAACGCTCAGCGCGCTTCCGTAGGTGACTTGCCATTGGTCCAGGCGTGGTGTCTCGCCCGACGATCCGAAGGAGAACGGGAGCCAGACCGGCGATCCGGTGGTGCCGAGGATTGGAGTGCCATAGGGATTGAAATACGGCAGGACTTCGGGAGCGCCGCCCAGGGGTCCGCCGGAAAAGTCCCACTGTTGATAGGTCGTTTGCGGTGCGCCGCGCCAGGGAGCCGGAAGCAGATCCTCGGCCATCGCGCTGCAGGTTGCCGAGGCGATGAACAACGCGGACGTGAAGGATCTTTGAAGTGCACTCATGTTGCGAAGCGTAACAGAGCTCTCTATCCCACCAAAGCACTTGAGATCCGGAAATTCAATTCACCGAACGTATTTCCAGTTGCGGATCTTGCCCTGCGCCATCCAATCCACCGCTGTTTCCAGGCGCCGATGGCGCGTCGCCTCGCTCTTGGCCTCAACGATCCAGTCCACGTACTCACGCTTGGCGGAGGGGCTGAATTCCTCGAAGGTTTTCTGCGCCTTCTTGTTGGACTTCACGGCTTTGGAGAAATAGGCCGGCACCACCAATTTCGTCGGCGCCTTCTTGGGCTTGGCCGGCAGCTTCACGCCCTCATCGTTGAGCTTCTTCGCCTGCTTGATGAAGTCGAGGATCGCCTTGTCGGGCGGAAGTGATTTCAAACTCGTCAGCCGTCCCAAATTTCCCATGGCTTCGCCGCCTTGATTGGAGCGCGCACCGAGATATCCCTTGGGGTCCTTGATCAGCTTGTCCTTCCAGAAGCCGAAGACCGCGTGCTCCTTGAAGGCCGCCATCGAGCAGAAGGGTCCCTTGTAGTCGAAGGAAGCGAAACTCCACTTGATGGTCTCCTGCACTTCCGGGCAGGCCTTGTGAACAAGTTTGCGCAGGTGCTTGAGAATCGGTTTGGCGAAGGGCTGAGCCTTGTCAATGTAGGCGTCGATGCGCTTGTCAGTGTTGGGCATGGGGGAATTCCTCTAGAGGACTCGGGCCAGGACGAAACCATCGTACCCCTTGGCCCCGACGGTTTGAATGGCCGTGGCCGAGACCTGGGACTCTTTCGACAGCGCCTCAATCAGACGCCGCATGCCCGGCACACCTAGATCCAGGCTCTTGGGATTCAGAATCTCGCCGTTGCGCACCACATTGTCGGCGATGATCACCGAACCGGGGTGGGAGAGTTTGATCGCCCAATTGAAATACTCCAGGGCGCTCTGCTTGTCCGCGTCGATAAAGAAGAGGTCAAAGGGCTCGGGGAAGCGGGCCTTGAGTTTTGGCAGGGTCTCCAGAGCGCTGCCGGTGATGATCTGTACCAGATGCCCGACACCGGCACGATCGACGTTCTTGCGGGCGACCTCTGCATGTTTGGGCTCGAATTCCAGGGTCACCAAAAGCCCGTCCGTAGGCAGGCCCCGCGCGAGACAGATCGTGCTGTACCCGCCCAGTGTTCCGATCTCCAGAATGCGCTTCGCCCCGAGCATCTGCGCGATCAATTGCAGCAGCTTGCCCTGGCTTGGCGAAACATCGATCGGAGGCAGGCCGGTCTGCGCGTTCGCGCGGAGAACCTCCTCAAGCACCGCATCGCTGTCGCGAAGCGCCTCGGTGAAATAGCGGTCCACCGCGCTCCATTGCTCCAGGCTCATGAAGTCTTCCTCTGCGAATGTGCAGAAGGGACATCGGCGGACATCGTCCAAGGCAAGTCGTTGCGATCAAGTGAGCGCCGGCAGGCGCTGGTGTCCACCTGGGGAAACTCGCGCTCGACCAACTGCACGCATTCATGCACAAGCGTTCGCAACTCCTGAACGGCCTGCTTCGTGGGCAGGGTCCAGAGCCTTTCGAGTCTTTCGTAGAGGCGCTCGGGTGCAATCTCCATGGATCGGATGAACGCCGCGCTGCGCTTGTACTGGAAGGAGGTGAAGTACTTGCAGCTCAGCCCCGCCGCGATGCCAATCAGATTGAAGGAGGATTCCACCAGCGACTGGCGGATCCACAGGTTCGCGTCGCGGATCTCCAGCCGGTCCAGAACTCCCCACAGGGCGAAGAACTTCAGGTGGTGCTTCACCATCGCCACGCGGAGCACTTCGGGATAGTCGCGCAGCCGCTTCTTCCATTGCTCCAGCCGGTCATCGCCGAAGACCGCGATTGAGACCAGCGTTCCCGACATCGCCTTGTGCAGAGGCGAGGCGGGATCCTCTCCGGCCAGCGTGCGTTCCATGTCCTTCTCCCAGCGCTCGACGGTGGTGTGCCCGATCTGGCACTCGACACCGCGAATGCGGAAGGATTCGACGAACTCCCCATCCGCGTGGGAACCCAGCTTCCAGAGAGCGGGCCCGCCGCCGACCCGCTCGCGCAGCGCCAGGATCTCTGCCTCCGGCGGCATGGTGTCGTAATAGACCGTCGAATCGAGATCGGAATTCAGATCGGAGAGGCCTTCGGCGCTGGACCCGGTCAGCGCGGCGCAGGCGACGCCCGGCAGTCGGGCGTAAGGCTCGAGCACTTGACGGCCAAGTGACAGGAGATAGTCGGAGGCGGCGGTCATCGTCCCGGCCTTTGCGGCGCCAGCTTCATCAGAAAGAGCATGGGCCACCCGAGATATTTTTCGGCGCGCGGGGCTCGCGCCGCCAGGTCCTCGCCCACGGAATGCTCGCTCAGCTCGCACAGTCGCAGCCCCGCGCGGGAGGCGGCCATGACATAGTCGGAGATTTGATTGGGGACGCTCTGCGGGCGCACTTCTTGACCTGTCTTTGGATCGTGGAAGCGGGCCTGGACCCCCTTGAGCATCATCGCCGGATGCATGACCGACACCAGCACGAATCCATCGTCGCGGCAGACCCGGTGCAGCTCTTCGTAGAACTTCAGGAGATCGCTCACATGATCGGCGACCAGGCAGGAGATGACGCGGTCGAAGGACTTCGATTCGAAAGGCAACGTCCCTGCTGCATCCTGGTGGATGAAGCGAACCGCCTCGGCGCCGGGCTTCGCCCTCGCCTTGTCGAGCATGCCATTTGAGAAATCAACTCCGGTCACCATGGCCCCGGCCCTGGCCAGCGCGATCGCGTGGCGGCCCGTTCCGCAACCCACGTCGAGAATCTTCAGCCCGCGCACCTCGCCAAGCATGCGGCTCACTTCGGGGCCTTCGATCATCACCAGCGGGTTGGACTCGTCGTCGTAGATTTCCGCCCAGCGGTCGTAGCCCTCTCGCGTTGGAACAATGCTGGAATCTGAAGTCATTTCGCTCCCTCAACTGAAATGCGAAACCATTTCATGGCTCGTTCCATGGTCTCGGCCATGTCGGGCGGCAGGCCGTGGCCGGCGCCCTGAAGCGTTTCGAGATGGACGCGCAGGCCGGGTTCGTTGTTTCGGGCCGCAAGCTTCTGGTTCACCTCGCGAATGGCGTCCTCATCCTTCTCGCCGACGATGGCATACGCGGCAAGGGGATGCTTCGGCGCCGCCATGACGCGCTGGCGCAGTGCCACCTGCACATACCCGCCCATCGGGATGATGCCGCGCCACGAGCGGGTTCCCTCGACTCCAAGCACCCACGCCATGCCGCCCCCCTGCGAGAAGCCGGCCAGGAACAGATCATTCTCATCCAGGCCCGGGCATTGCAGTTTTGCCTTCGCAATCCACTCCTCGATGTGCGCCGCGTCGCGCAGGGTCACACCTTGGTTGTAACTGAAGACGCCCGGATCCTGGATCACGCTGCCCCGGACCAGGATCACGACAGCGCCGGTTCGGTCAGCGACGGGCTGCCACAAACGCTCCCATTGCTCGATGTTTCCACCGCCGCCATGAAGGGCCACGATTCCAGGACATGAGGTCGATTTGGACTTGGATTTCGGCAGGATGATCTTCCCCTCCGCATGACCCTTGGTCGCCGCGTCGATGATCTCCTGGGAGCGCTTTTGCAGCTTCTTGAATCGGGCGTCATCCTTGCGCAGGGCTACCAAGTCGGGATCATTCTCGAGCGAGCCATTGTTGTCGTACCACTTGCGATCCAGCAGACCGGAGAGCAGTCCGAACGCAGCGTCAATGTGGCCGGCGAGTGCGGCGCAACAGGCGGCGTTGTATTCGAAATTGTTTCGTCGATCGGCGGAGTCGAAGTCACGCGGACTTTGCTTCAAGTGCTCAGCCTCAAGGCGCGCCGCTTCGCGGAAGTCCGCCTCCGCGCGGGTCCAATCCTTGGCTTGATAGGCCTCGTTCGCGGCGGCGCCGGCGGCTTGCAGGGCGCCCGCAGGTTGCTGAGCCATCGCGAAGTTCGCCAGGGCGGCGATGGTCGCGATAAAAAGAATCGAAGCCTTCATGATGGAATGGATTGTATGGATTGCGCGGATGATCCATTCGATCGATGTTCATTCGTCGCTACACGCGTGGGTAGGATTCCCGGATGGATCCTTGCGAGCGTCAACCAACGGGACTCTCGCGCCGGGATCTCCTTGTTGCTGCCGCGATCTTTCTGCTGACGCTCGCGCTGAGACTCATCTATCTTTTCCACTCGCCGGACCTCGCCTGGCCCCACTCCATCCTCTATGAAGGCGACGCGCCCATCTGGGTGCGATGGTCCCACTTGCTTGGCGGGGGCACCCCGTTCGAAGACAATCTGCCCTTCCGCACGCCCGGCGTGGCCTGGCTCCTGCACTGGATGTACTCGAGCGACGCGCCGTACACCACCCTGGCCGCCCCGTTCACGTCCGTAAAAATAGTGTGGTGCATATTCTCCGCGGCGACTCCGGCGGCCTTGTACCTGATCCTGGCGCGGTGGTTCTCCCGACGGACGGGGTTGATCGCGGCAGCACTCTGCTCGGTCTCCTTCGGATCGTTCGCGCTCTCGGTGTCGCTCAACAACGAAGCGCCTTACGCCCTGCTGGTCGTGGCGCTGACTGGCGTCACCCTTGCGTGGATCGGCCGCCCGACTTGGCTCCTTGCGCTGACTCTGGGCGCATTGCATGGGATGGCCCTGCTGCTGCGCGCCGAACATGAGTTGCTTCTGGCGATGTTCCTGCTTTACGCAGTTGTGCGGGCATGGCGGGAAGGACGAACCGCATGGACCTCCAAGCCCGCCTCAGAGAACTCCGTCAGCAACATTCGACATGGCGGCGCCACACCACAGCGCGTCGCCGGTGGAACGGTGCTGGTGCTTGTCACGATTCTCGCAGTCTGCGCTCCGTGGGTCATTCGATCGCACACCGCGACCCACGCAATGAACCACCGCAGAACTTCACACCACTATGGATCGCCCGATCCTTATGTGGTTGCGAAGCCACCCTGGACTCCGGCGGCCATCGCCTATCTCGAGAGCCTGCCCGCCTTCGCGCGGATGGGCAACTTTGCCTACCTGAGTTCCATCGCGCAGCGCAACGGCATGCAGGTGGTCGACGAAGCGGACGTGCGGGCCTTCTTCGACCGCGAGTGGGGCTACACACCCGAGCCACTAAACGAATGGACGCTGATCTCGCTGAAGGGACCGCTGGATTTTGCGCTGGCCAACCATCCCGACGCGGATGGCGGCTTCTCTCGCGTTGGATTGAAGGACAGCCACGACGCTGACGCCACCTTTTCCCTTGGCCGCCCAAGTCATTCACGCTTGGTGAATCATGGATACGCGGTCGGCTGGGATTACATCCGCGGCGACTTTGGACACTGGCTGGGTCAGGTGCGCGAGAAACTGGCGCGCTTCCAGGAAGGAGCCACGCTTGGCCTGTTTGCCAACGACTGGCCCTACCCCGGCACTCATGTGCGGCACGCGATCGACCTGGCAGCGCCGCAGCGCGGCGGCGCGCCGGTGTGGAGTGTCGCGGTGATCGTGTCGTTGCTTGTCGGGGCCGTCGTGGCATGCCGAAGGCGCGGCGGCGTCATCTGGCTCCTGATCGTTGCGTACAAGATCGGCATCACCATCGCCTTCTACGGCTATGTCCGCCAGGCTGTCTCCATCGCTCCGGCGCTCTTCGCCTTGTCCGCGCTTGGCCTTGATGCCGCATGCTGCGTTGGAGCATGCAAGCACCATACGCTTCGGCGTTGGGCAGCCGGCATAGCTTGTGCCGTGCTTTTCACGGTCGCCGCCTATCAGGCATGGTTTCCCCCGCGCTTCACTCCGCGAGTTGCCCAACCCAATGGGCGATTCTTCAACGCCCCGCAATGGGGCCCGGGGTCCTTCGAGTCCTTCGATGAGCTGATTCTGGAGCCCATCCGGTATGAACCCGGGAATTCGCCCCCAAAATAGCTCTGTAAATTCACAAAGCCTCGAAAACAGCCAAATTCTCAAACATATTGGCTTTTTATCCAAAAAAACACTTGCCAAGTCCAGATTTGAGGGCAAGTTACGCCTCAAGCGGCATGCTCCCTTTCACTGCATGCCCCTGAGTTTCGTTCCCCTTTCACGAAAAGAAGTTCCCCATGATTCTGAATGCATTCCGTTTGGCGGTTGTTTCTTCATCGCTCGCACTCGCCGGTTCGGCGATGGGCGGCTTGATCACTGATTTCTCCGGCGGCTCGATCGCTCCGGGAGTCAGCGCCTACATCCTTGAAGGCACGATGTGGCCGGAAGCCACCTACAACGTCGTCACCTACGACACGATTCATCCTCTGTGGGTCGACTACTACGACCACACCTACGGCGATGAGCGCGGCGACTACATGATCGTCAACGGCAGCGGCGCCAACGGAGGCGGCATGTCTTGGGGTGCGACCGTCGCCGTGACGGCCAACACCGACTACAGCCTTTCCGCTTGGTTCTCCAGCGTGTATGGCGGAGCGACCTCGACGCTGAAGTTCGTGGTCATCGGCGACTCGGTCATGACCGGTCCCAATATCGCGGCCCCGACCACCGTGGCCATCTGGGAGCAGAGCTCCTTTGCTTTCAACAGCGGTTCCTCGACCTCGGTCACGATCCAGATCTGGGATGTCTCCGGCATCAGCGACGGCAATGACTACGGCATCGATGACATCTACCTCGATGTGGTTCCCGCCCCGGGCGCGTTCGCCCTTCTGGGACTCAGCGGTCTGGTGGCCACCCGCAGCCGCCGGCACGGCTGACGGCACTTCATTCAATTGATTCGCCCCAAGGGCGAAGGCTTCAAGCCTTCGCCCTTTTTCATTGCAGAAGCGGCATTCCATCCGATGTGTGCTCGCCCAGGGGCATCACCGCGTCCCCCATCCCCGCCAGACGGAATAAACCCAACTGAACTTGGGGATTTGCCCCGGGGACGCTTGCCGGATGCGGCATTCAATTCCAACTTGGCATCGTGTTGCTGACATCGCCCCAGAACAGCGCAGGACGGATGTGATTCGATTCGTCGAACACATGGAAGGAAAGGAACTCGCCTTGAAGCATTCGCAAATGACTGTCGCTGGAATGACGCTCGCCTGCACGGCTGGACTCGCCCTGGCTGATCTTTCGCCCGGCCCCTACGCCCTCGGTGGCGGCAGCGAATACCACCAGACCAACACGGCGGTTCAATACACCGTCGAAGGCTTCGGCACCGTCAGCATCGACTTCAGCTTCGTCATGACCGGCTTCAAGCACGCTCCTCCAGTGGAAGGCGCGGGCCCCTCCTTCGGCGCCAGCGGCGGCGAGAGCACGATGCACATCGGGCTCAACGACCTGGTCGCCGGCGACCCCTACATGGGCAGCATGGACTGCACGTTCTTCGACGTCTTCACCGAGTGGACCGATGAAGGAACGACCCGCAACTACGACACCGAGATGCTGTCCCTGGACATGATGGTCTTCCATCCGGCCGGAGACTTCATGATCCGCGAGAGCCCCACGCTGGCGTCGCTGGGTCATTACACCATCCATAGCATCGGCGCCGGGCAGTTCCAGATCGACTCCTTCTTCGACATCTTCACCGAGCTGAGCATCGACGGCGGAGAGACCTGGTTTTCAGGCGATGGCGCGGCGCACATGGAGCTAATCCCAGCCCCCACGGCAGCGGCCCTCTTTGCACTCTTCGGCCTGATGCCTCCGCGTCGCCGCCGATAAGCATCGAAACGGTTCGGAAAGGCTGGCAATTCACACATTCCCCCCACTTGGGGGAGCAGATCCGCGAAGCACATGCGACTTTCAATCGCAGGGCCTCGGCGGACTTTTTGCGGTTGGACTCAATTTGGAAGGAAAGGACTCACCATGAAGCATTTGAACCTCACGTTGGCCGGCATGACTCTCGCGTTGGCGGCCGTCAGCGCACACGCTGACTACACCGATCCCTTCGCCCTGGGCGGAAACAGCACGTACCACCAGACCAATGAAGGCGTTCGGTACAAGGTCGACGGCATCGGGGAGATCTTCGTCAGTTTCGACTTCACCATGTCCGGCGAGGCCCATTTGCCTCCCATCGATTTCGACGGCCCCTCCTACGGCGAGGACAAGGGCAAGTCGCTGCTGGCACTCGCATCGATCGACTACAAGTCGGGTGGCGACCCCTTCGAGGGAAGCATGAACTGCGCCTACTTCGACTCGTTTAATGAGAAGCTCTCCGGCCGGAAGGTGCAGACCTTCGACACCGAGCTGACGGCGCTGAACCTCGAGTTCAAGCACTCCATCGGCGAAGTGATGCTGCGCGAAAGCGAAAAGTACGAGTCCCTGGGCCGCTACACGATTTCGTACAAGGGCAAGGAGCAACCCAGCGTGCAGTCGTATTTCGACATCTTCATGGACATCAGCGTGGACGGCGGCAAGACCTGGACCGCGGGCGAAGGCTCGGCGCATCTGGAGCTTGTGCCGGTTCCGGTCCCGGCACCCGGCGCACTGGCGCTGCTGGGCTTGGGCGGGCTGATGGTGACGCGCCGTCGTCGCAGTTAATTGGACGCGGCGCCCAGCATTCGCACTTCGCGCTGCGGACACGGAATGGCGATGCGGCGCTCGCGCAACTTCTCCACGATCGCCTTGTTGATCTCGCCGAACGCGGAGCCGTAATCGGAGACATTCACCCAGGGCATCGCGACGATGCTGATCGCGGAATCCGCCATCGCGCTGACCCGGACGACTGGTGCGGGTTCGGCAAGCACGCGGGCATTGGCGCGCAGCACTTCGTTGATGGCCGCCAGCGCCTCGTTGAGATTGGTGTCGTAGGCCACCCCGACCACGCATTGAAGCTGCCGGATGGTGCCGTAGTTGTGCAGGATGTCGCCGACGATCTTGCGGTTGGGAATGACCACGCGCGACTTGTCGGGATGGCTCAGCGTGGTGCTGAAGGTGTTGATGTCCTCCACCTGGCCCTCCTCGCCGACAATCGAGATGTATTCGCCGATGCTGAAGGGCCGCGTGAAGACGATGGTCAGGCCCGCGACAATGTTGCCCAGCACGCCCTGCATGGCGAACGCGATGCCGGCGCCGGCGACGCCCAGGCCGGCCAGCAGCGGTAGAAGTTCGACGCCAAGATTTTGCAGTGCGATGATGACGAACAGGCCGAGCACCATGAGCCGCACGATGCGCTCCAGCAGCCGGCGCACGGCGATGTCGAGCTTGAGCTTCTCGAACATGCGCCCGGTCCAGCCCCCGACCCAGCGACCCACCAGGAAGCCGACAATGAGGATGAAGATCGCCACCAGCACTTTCGGGCCGAACTTGAAGGCGATGTCGATGACTTCAGTCTGAACTTTGTCGAGGGTTTCCAGTGGGGCGCTCATAGGGCGGGATCATAATTGATTCCCGCGGCGTTGCGTTCATTCACACACAACCACGATTCGAGCGATGATCAGGGGAGAGAACGACGCAGATCAGGACGCGCATCATCGGAGACGGGCTTCCATCGTTCGAGCTTGTCGTCGCCGCGGAACCAGAGCCAGTCCAATTCCATGCCTCCATTTGATGAATTCTTCCATTGCGGGATGAATGGTTGACCGTCCTGACGGGCGGATTGTGCTCGCCAGCCAAGGACATAGACATGGGCGTGGCCGTCAATCACCTCGAAATCGACCAACTTGCCTGACCATGGATCGAGCGGCAAGTCGCCGAGATATTCCGGCAGCAACTGCCCGATGCTCACGGGCCATTCACCGTCATGAGCGCGGCGAAACTGGATGAGGGCGATGGCGGTTTGGGCAGCGACGCATTCGGACTCGCTCAAACGCCGAAGGCGCACGGCATGAGAGACCGCCGGGAGCATGAGGCGCGGAATGAACCACTTGATCTTGGCCAGCTCGTTGCCGTCGATCCGCTGCAGAAATTCATGCTCAAAAGTGAAGTCCTGCTTCCACGCAGGCAGTTTTGATTGCTCCTCGGCTTGCCGGATCAGCGAGTCGTAGAGCTCCATCAACTCCTTGCGAGAGGCGATAACCCCGGCGCCCAGCGGGGCGCCAATCGTGCCCAAAAGTGAATCGAAAGATTCACGATCGTTCGACACTCCGGTGCCGGGCCAGGACATCGCGACCATATCCTTCATGACTGGGAATCCGTAGACCGGATTGAACCAGCCGTCGCCCGCGCCATTGTCCGAGTAGATCCGCTGCACAAGGTCCTGCATGCCCATCTGCTCGCCTTTGAGGTCGATTTCATAGCAGCTTCCAGGAATGCGGCGAAGCGTTGCGGCGAGCTGCTTCAATTGATCGTCGGTCAGCGCCTCGGGGCGCCACTCAAGTGCCATGATGATCCGGGTGAAGGCCATGTTGCGAATGGCGGTGCCGACCAATTGCGAAATCAGAAATTTTCCCTCCTCCACATGTTGCGAGAGGCGGATCATCGCCTCGATGTCGCGGACGAACCGTCCGCCTTCGCCATCCTCGGCGGCGACGAGCGCGTCTGCGGCAAGCAGCCTCGCCGCCTGCCGAAGCACAAGCATGTGTGGAAGCCGGATGGAATAGAGATACAGGTTCGCCGCCAACGCCCCGCTGCTCTGCGAAACATGGCTCCGGAAGATGTCGGCGTCTTCCGGCTTGAGTTCGGCGCTCGGCACATAGCCCAGTGCAGGCATGGACGCGGCCTTCACAAGCGTGTCGATGCCGATTCGACGCTCCCGCAAGGCTTGGCGGAGATCAGCCCAACTCTGATCCGATGGAATCGCGATGCCCGTCGACTCACCAAGTCCTCTAAAAGTCAGCTTGATTTCGGAACCTGAGTTGGGAAGTGCCTCTTGGTCGATGGGTGACTCCGTTGGATCGGCCAGCGCGATCAGGCCCTGCTTGTAGATGGGCCAGGCTCGATCCTGCTTCGCGACCTTTGGAAATGCTGCGTGATACCGTTCGATCGGATCGAAGGAGATGACGGGAGCGTGCATCCAGAGGTAGCCCACGCTCGCGGCGTAGAACGCCAGGAAGGCGACAAACCCCCAGCCGATGACGATGCGAACCTGCCGCAGCGAGCGGTCAAGCGGCGACCTTTTGGCGATTGCACCGGCGCGGATGCCCTTGGCTGACACTTTCGCTTCGCCGAACGCCTCGACGAGCTGCGCGACGGACTTCCCGGAAGCCAGCCCGTCACGGAAGTGCGCCGCCAGTTCCCGCTCGATGTCCGCGCGCTCGCCTTTGCGAAGACGCGTCCGCCTCACGACCTGGGTGATCAGCTTCTGGATCTCGGCGGGAAGCATGGTGGTTGTGGAGTTCATTCTTTGGGCTTCCACCGCTCCAACTTGTCGTCGCCGCGGAACCAGAGCCAATACAACTCGTAAAGCGGACCCTTGTAAGCGACATTCCTCCAACCTGGAAAGTGCTCCTCACTTTCGCCGTTCACGGCCTTCTGAAACTCGCCCACGCTCCAGACATAGGGGTGGCCTTCCCGCACTTCGTAGTTGATTGATTTTCCGGTCCAAGGATCGAATGGCACGGCGCTGAGATAGGTCGGTACCAACTCATCCAGTCTCACGGGCCATGCGCCGCCATGAGCACGGCGATACTGCGTTAGCGCAATGGCAGTCTGGGCGGCCGCGCATTGCGACTCGCCCAAGCGTCGAGCCGTTGCAGACCAGCTAAAAGCAGGTATCAACATGCGCGGGATGGCCCATTTTGACTGGGCCAACTCATTGTCGCCCAAAACGGTTCGCATGGACCGACCGATCAAGCCTTGCTCAAACGAAAAGTCTTGCTGCCAGAGAGGCCGTTTCGCCTGCTCCGCGGCCTTTCGGATCATCGCGTCGTAGAGTTCGTTGACTTCCTTGCGCGACGCGTTTGCAAAGGCGCCCGTCGGCGCAAGCACCGAGCGATCCATCGATATGCCGGAGTCATCGTAGTTGACCACCGAACCGGGCGTCGACCTCATCACCAACAATCTCACCAACGAGGAACCGTAGACCGGATTGAAAACGCCATCGCCCGAACCATTGTCCGAATAGGCGCGCTGAAGGAAGTCTTGTACGGCAATTGGCTCTGTTGTGAGATCAAGCTCGAAGTCGCTCGCAGGAATGCTTCCCAGCAGGTCCGCGAGTTGCCTCAGTTGATCATCGCTCAGCGCGTCGGGGCGCCACTCCATCGCCATGATGATTCGGGTGAATGCAAAGTCGCGGATGGAGGTACCCCAGTGCTGAGATCCGACCAGCATTCCCTCTTCGGCATGATGGGAGATCCTGATCATCGAATTGATGTCTCGAATGAAGCGAGCGCCGTCGCCTTCTTCGATCGACATGAGTGAGTCGGTTCCAAGGAACCTTGCCGCGCCACAAAGCGTCCATGCATTGGGAAGTTCTATGTCGAATCCGAAATAATGCGAAGCGCGCATGAAGCTGGAGTGATAGTTGCCATAGATGTCTGCATCTTCCAATTTGGGTTGTGTGCTCGGCACATAGCCAAGCGCGGGCATGGAAGCTGCCCGCACGATCGCGTCGATGCCGGCGCGGCGCTCACGCATCACCTTGCACTGGAGAGTCCATGATGCCTGATTCGGAATCGCATTCCCCTGTTCTATGCCGAGGCTCTCGAAAGTCAATGAACTGCCGGGCAATCGCCAATCGGTACGCGTTGGATCCGGGGTATCCATGATCGGATCTGCCAGCGCGATCAACCCCTGCTTGTAGATGGGCCAGCCGCGATCCTGCTCTGCAACCATTGGGAACGTGGCGAGATATCGTTCAAGCGCATCGAAAGTGATGACTGGCGATTGCAGCCAGAGATACCAGATGCTACCGGCGTACAACAAAATGCACGCAACGAACGACCATCCCCCCGCGATGCGCAGTTGCCGCAGTGCGCGGTCGAAAGGTGGCCGCTTGGCGATTGCGCCGGCGCGGACGCTCTTGGCCGAGGCCTTCGCCACTCCGAACGCTGCAATCAATTGTGCGACGGACTTCCCGGAATCCAGCCCGTCGCGGAAGTGCGCCGCCAATTCCCGCTCGATGTCCGCGCGCTCGCCTTTGCGAAGACGCGTCCGCCTCACGACCTTGGCGATCAGCCTTTGAATCTCGAAAGGAAGTTGTTTGACTTCGGCGTTCATGACTCTCAAACGAAGCAAGGTGCGGCCGCCGGCGCATTGCTCATCACCAGCCGCTCGAACGCCCGCACGACGCCCAGCGCCTCCATGGCGTGCGTCATCGCCTTCCACTGCTTCGAATCCTCGGCCAGGCGTTTCTTGCCCGACGCAGTCAGCCGGTAGTACTTGCGCGGCCGCGCCCCCTCTTCGTCCCAGCGGCTGGCGACCAGCTTCTTGCCCTCCAGGTTGTAGAGCAGCGGATAGAGCGTGCTCTGCCCCATCTCGAAGACGCCTTCCGTCTGTTTTTCAATCGCTTCGACCAGCTCGTAGCCGTACATCTCGCGGCGCTCGAGGAGTTTGAGGATGGCGAGAGTTCCGGTGCCACGCATGAGTTCGCGGTCGATCATTGGCGAGTTCCTTTCAGGATGCGGTGCATACTATGTATGGCAAGGCATACGTGCAATCCGGACATGCAGATCCTGAAAAATAAAAACCGGCGGCAGGTTCGGGTCTGAGCCCTGGCCTGCCGCCGGCGATTTCACTCAATGAAATGAACCGAACGGTCTCAGTTCGACTTGGTCATGGCCCCGGGCTTGCGGGTCATGGAAAGCTCCATCATCTTGAACTCCTTGCCGCTCTTGGGATCAATGCCGTACATCTCATTGATGACGGTGTCCTTGGTGGGGTGCTTCACCACTTCGCGCATGGTCACCGGCTTGTTGGTGATCGGGCAGGTGTAGTTGTAGGTCCAGGTCATCGTGCCGTCGGAGGCCAGCTCGCCCTTGCCGTTCATCATGCCGGAACCGCAATTGTCGAGCCAGGTCGACTGGAACTGCTTGGTGACATTGTCGTAGCCGTAGATGCCGAGGCCATGGAACGGCATTCCGCCCATGTCGCCGGTGGCTTCACACTTGGTGAAGCGGCCATCCATGATGGATGTGATGACCGTGGTGCACGGAGACTTCATCGGCTCTGCGCCGGGCTTCATCCACATGGTGTTGGTGCCGGTCCAGGTGCCGACGCCTTCCATCAGCTTTGCCTGCATCGGGCCGGGAGCTGCAGCTTCCATGCACTTCTGCATGTCCTTCATGTCTTCCTCGGTCATGCCGGGAGGAAGCGGAACGCCCTGCACGGGAGTGGCGCCCTTGGTGGTGCCCTTGGCGGTGGCGGTGGTTCCCTTGGTCGGCGTGCCGTCCTTGGAATTCTGTGCGTAGGCGATTGAAGCGGCCATGGCGGCGACGGTGACGAGAACAAGACTGATGCGACGATTCATGATGGTTTCCTTTGGAAAGTTTTTGTATGAGCCATCCCCCGAGGACGGCAACGGTTGGAAATTGTACCCAAACTCCAAGCGGGGCAAGCACCTCTGATCCCATCTATTCTGCCCCCCATGAAATCCTTCCTATCCATTTGGGGGGCGTTTTTGGCCGCCACCCTCGTTTCCGCCGCTCCAACGCCGGTCACTTCCACCATCAGCGCCGTCACGGTCTACACCGACCGTGCCGTGGTCACTCGCACCGCCAGCGTCAAACTGTCCGCCGGCATCACCGAACTGCTCTTCGCCAACCTTCCCCAGGCCCTCAACGAGAGCTCCCTGCAGGTCAGCGGCAAGGGCACCGCGCAGGCCACCATTCTCGATGTCAGTTCCAAGCAGACCTATGTCGACTTCACTCCGAACCCGCGCGTCAAGGAGCTCGACGACCTGCTGCGCGCCCTGCAGAAGGAAATGCGCGGACTCGACGACCGCAACAGCGTGCTGCAGTCGCAGAGCAAGATTCTGGATCAGATGGAGAACGCACTCTTTGCTCCCCCGGCCAAGGACGTGCCGCGGCCAGACCTGGCCCAGTTCACCAACGCGCTCGCCTTCCTGACCGAGCAGAAGACCAAAATCCTCGCCGACCGCGCCCAACTGGACGAGCAGCGCGTGGACCTGACCAACAAGATCAACACCGCACGAAACCAGCTCAACGAGCTGCGCGGCGCCACCGGCCGCGGCTACAAGAGCATCACCGTGCGCGTCAACGCCGCCCAGGCCGGCACGCTGGATCTTTCGCTTTCCTACACCGTGCCCGGAGCGAGTTGGTTCCCCAGCTACGACGCAAGGATCTTGAGCAGCGATCACAATGTGGCTCTCGACTACTTCGGAATCGTCCGCCAGAGCACTGGGGAGGAGTGGAAGGATGTCGCCCTCACGCTCTCGACCGCGCGGCCGGGACTCGGCGGCGCTGCGCCCGTGCTGAGCGTCTGGAATCTCGACGTGTTCATCCCGCGCCCGGCCTCCGCCCCCGCGGAAGCCGCCTCGGGCGCCGTAATGGACAAGGTCGCCAGCAAGAGGGAGGTGAACGCGTCAGTGAACATGCAGGGCTTGACCAACAACGCCCCGAGTCCCTCCGGCGGCGCGGATGACTACAAGGACCGCGACGCCGAAATGGCCGAGGCCACGATCGAAGCTGGCGCCACCAGCGCCTCCTTCAAGATCGCCACTCCGGTCAGCGTGCCCAGCGACAACGCGCCGCAGAAGGTGCCGATCACCTCGGAGAAGTTGACGGCCAACCCCGAGTACCTGACTGTGCCCAAGCGCCAGGCGACCGCCTTCCTCACCGCCAAGGTCGAGAATTCCTCCGAGTTCCCCCTGCTCGCCGGCAATATGAATGTCTTCCTGGACGGCACCTTTGTCGCCACCAGCGCTCTGCGCACCGTGATGTCCGGCGAGAAGTTCGACCTGGCCCTGGGCGCCGACGAGGGCATCGGCGTGAAGTACAAGCGGGTCAACAAGTTCACCGAGGAGACCGGCCTGACCAACTCCGGCAAGCGCATCATCTACGAGTACCTGATCACCATCCAGAACAATAAGCAGACTCCCGAGCGCGTGATCGTGGCCGATCAGGTGCCGATCTCGCGCAACGAGAAGGTCGTGGTGCGCCTGCTTTCTTCGGACGCCAAGGAAGTGAAGCCGACCGACGAGGGCACGCTCAAGTGGACGCTCGACCTGAAGCCCGGCGAGAAGCGCGAGCTGACCGTGAAGTTCGCCGTGGAATACGCCAACGATGTGATTGTGACGGGGCTGGAATGAATCGAACCCTCCTCACCCCGCTCGCCGCCGCGTTCCTGCTGTTGACCGCCTGCGCGACCCCGGAGAAGACCATGCCACAGTCGCGCCCCTACACCCTGGTGCTGATCAAGACCGGCCCCATGAGCGGCAAGCTTTCCAAGGAGGAGAACGACAAGGCCTTCGAGGGGCACTTCGCCAACATGGCGCGGCTGGCTGAAGAGCACAAGCTGGTCCTCGCCGGCCCCTACGGCAAGGCCCGGCACGAACCGGACCTGCGCGGCCTCTTCGTGATCAATTCCGGCCAGCGCAGCGAGGCGGTCGCGTGGGCCTCGACCGATCCGACCGTGAAGGCCGGCGTCTTCGTGCTGGACTTCCACGATTTTTCCACCGACGCCCCGCTGCCCGCCCTGCTGGAGCGCAATTTGGAGTTGAAGAGGAAGGACGCTGCCGAAGGCCGCACGCGCAAACCCGGTGAAGATGCACGCGGCTATGTGATCTTGATCGCCGAGAACCAGGACCTCGCCCGCCGCGAGTTGGCTCCGATGGAGAAGGATGGAAGCGTCCTGCTGCTGGCCCGGCTGGATGGCTCTCGCGTCTTCGCCATTCTCGACGCCAAGGACATCGCCGATGCCCAGGCCCGCTACAGCGCCGCGCTGGGACGCGTCGGCGAGCACACGCTCGACGACTGGTTCGCGACCAACCAGCTCGCGCACTTGCAGGAACTTTGAGCCAACCGGATCAGCACCGAACCGCTCCGCCATGCCATGACGGAGCGCCGGGACCGTGCGAAATCAATTCGTCGGCTCGGCCATCTCGAAGATTTCATCGCT
The DNA here is from genome assembly GCA_021414025.1 of Planctomycetota bacterium. NCBI lineage: Bacteria > Pseudomonadati > Planctomycetota > Planctomycetota bacterium. Next base: position 651,178 of record JAIOPG010000002.1, read on the forward strand.
GTCCGTCGCCGTCGAGGGCGGTGCCGGAGGCGCCGCCTGGTTGGGCGGTGCGGGCGGCATCGGAGGTGCCGAGAAGGGATTGGTGGAGTTGGTGCTGCGCATCTTGGCCTGATCCTCCATGAAGGATTCGACCGAGGCGCGGACCTCCTCGCTGAAGCCCTCGCGGGCCTTGGCGTCGGGAGCGCCGTCGGCGTCGTAGACGGTCGAGCCCGAGGCGTGGTCGACCACCTTCACATGGGTCTTGCCGTCGCGCTCGGACCAGACGATCTCGGCGGCGTCGTCGTTGTACCGCATCTCCGAGACCCGGTTGGAGTTGTTGGAGCTGCTGGTGGTCGACATGCTGTTGTTGCGAGCCTTGGGCGCCTTGGCGGCGCGGGCCGCGGCGCCGCGTTCGAAGTCCCGCTGCCGGGCGACCATGGCACGCTCAGCGGCCATGTGCGCCTGCTCCGACGCCATGTGCGCCTGTTCCGCCTGCGCTTCGGCGAGGGCAGCGTGCCCCTGGGCGACCTTGGCGTCATACAGCGAGTTGACCATTCGGGCTCGCGCGCCCTCGCCCTCCGCGTCAGGGGCGATCATCATCACGTCGCCGTTGAATCCGGCGTCGGCACGCTGGCCGCCCGGCCCCAGCTTGGGAAGCTTCTTGGAAACGAGCGGCACCATGACGGTCTGCTCCTTGCCTCCGCGCAGATAGGTGACCCCGATCGAATCGCCGGGCTTGTTGGCGCGGATGAGCACCGAAAGCTGCGCCGTGTTGATGAGCATCTGATCGCCGATGCGCGAGAGCACATCCATTTTCTGCAGACCCGCCTTTTCAGCCGGGCTGTCCTTCACGACCATGGTCACGACCAGGCCGGTGCCGGGCTTGAGTGGAAGCTGTGCCGCGGTTTCCGCCGAGACCGGCTCGGCGCCGACGCCAAAGAAAGCGGCGTTCTCGTCGTACTCCACGGGTCCCAACGCGTTGCCGGTCCAGAACTGCCCGGCGCGCAGCGCCCCGAGGTTGTTCAGTCCGCCGTTGGCCATGCCCTGGGCGACCATGACCTTGATCTCGTCGCCGAACTCGCCGTTGTCGGCCATTTCGAACAGCTCCTCGTGCAGATCCTCCCCATCGACCTCGATCACCTGGTCATCGCCGCCCGCGGCGCCGCTCTTGTGGACGCGAATGCGCTTCTTGCCGTCGGCGTCGGTGGTGACGGCGTTCTTGCCGTCGGCGCTGAGCACGATGGTGTGCGTCTTGGAGTCGTTGGAGCCCGTGCCAACAGTCGCTCCGGTTAAATGTCCGGTCGTACTCTTTGACTTCGGCGTGCCATTGGTTGTCTTGTAGGTCGAACTCACCTTGTCGGACTTCGCCTCCTGCGGCGCGGCAGCCTGGCCCTGGCCGGACCTGTCTTGATTGTTGGGAGTGCAGGCGACGGCGAGAACGAACAGCGGTGCGATGAACGGATTCATGAGTGCTCCTTTGAAAGGCATGGCTTGGTTGAACAAATTCAGTCGGCGCAGGGGCGTCCGACCATGAGGCGTGGCTCGAGCGAGTTGATTTCGATGGTGGCTCCGCGGACGGGGTCGCGGAACTTCTCGGTGCGGATGTAGAGGGTGCCCGCGGAGCGGACGACATCGCCGCTGGGCAGCTCGCGGGCGCCGAAGTCGGTGAAACCGGCGGTCTTCCATTCGGTGCCCACCGGCACCCAGTCGCGCCCCGCGGCGGAGCGCAGCGACCAGCCGATGGCCAGGCCCGCAGCGACGAAGAAGATCGCGGCCGCGGCGGCCGGCCAGCGCATGCGGCTGATCATGGGGCGGGACTCGAAGTGGGCGGTGGCGGCGACGCGCCGGTCGAGGTGGTCGGAGGGACGGCGGTGCGGAAGCTCGGCGACCAGTCGCTCAAGCTCGAGGTCGGCGGCCAAAACAATGCCGGTGTTGGATTCGTTGTCGTTCATGCGTTCACCTGTTCATACTGCGTGCGAAGGGCGACCCGGGCATCAAGAAAATCGCTCGGGCGGCGAAAAGGAAGCGTCGCCAGAAGAAGTTCGATCTCGAGGTCGGTGACCAGCGCGATGCGGACATTGGCATTGGAGTGGTTCATGCGTTCACCTGTTCATATTGGCTGCGAAGTTGGGTCACGGCGCGGTGGTAGCGGGCGGCGATGGTGCCCAGTGGCGCCCCGACCACCGTTGCGATCTGCTCGAATCCCAGCCGCGACACCGCCCGCAGCAGGATCACTTCCTGCTGTTCGGGAGGCAGAGCGTCGACCGCCTCCCGAAGCCGCCGCGCTGCGCTTTGATCCGAGGCACGCAGCGCGGGGTCGGGCAGACGTTTGTCGAAGAGTGATCCGTCGGCGGTTGAAGCGCTGCGCACGCGGCGTCGACGGCAAAGGTCGATGGCCGCGTTGCGAACGGCGGTGTAGAGATAGGCCACAGGGTCGCCTTCGGGGGGCCTGCCGCGGGCGAGCACCCGGTGCACGCCATCGTGCACGGCGTCTTCGGCCAAGCCCGGGTCGCGGAGCACGGTCAAAGCCATTGAAAGCAGGCCCTGTCGGTGATCGGCGTAGAGGATGCTGGTGGACTCGGCGTGGTGCATCGGACTGCCAGTATCACGCACTCCCCCCACCCGGTTTTGCCCTCTTTTCAAAATTTCCGCGATGCGGCCGGGCTCAACCCTTGGTGCCGGGCACTGCGATCGCGGAATTCTGCGCCGTTTTGCCCTGTTTTACCAGCAAAAGGTCGCCATCCTGGAGCAGCCCGACCCCGGGGGCATGGAGCTTGAACTCCTTGGTGTTGGGCTCAAGCGGCGTCGTTTCCTCCATTTGCACGCAACGATCGAAATGGCCTGCGGGCGTGTCCAGGGTCTTGTCCTTGGAGCGGATCACATAGCGGTCCATCGCCACCCCCGGCGCGTGCTCCTGGTAGAAGCGGGCGCCCACGTCGATCTTGCCCGGCATGAAGAGACCGAAAGTCGCCCCCTGTTCGCCCGATTTCCAGCCGCCCTCGTGCGACGAGATGGCGCCATCCTTGTAGATGTCGACCTCCTCACCGAAGTAGAAGATGTCCTTGGTGCTCTTGCACATGGCGAAGAAATTGCGCGAGATCTCCTTGGGCTTGCCGTCGACCGTCTCGCTCTCCACCACCACACGGGTCTCGACGCCGTCGATAACGCGCGTCTCCTGCGTCACGGTGATGGTCAGTCGCGCGTTCCCGCTCTTGTCCGCGTACTCCAGGGTGTACCCGGGCTCAAGAATGAAGTAGTCGTTGGATCCCCGCGAGGTCCAGCTGTTGGCGTCGACGATGAAATGGCTCTGCCAGCCATCCCAGGTGGTGTCGTAGACGTTCTTCTGACCGGTCGTGCAGGCGGACAGGAGCGCGGCGATCGAGGCGAGAACAAGGGCCGCGAAGGGACGATGGCGTAGGTTCATGGATGCTCCGTGAACATGGACTCAGGCGGGCGACGTTCGCGCCGTGAAAAGTGCGTGATAGGCCCGCCGGTAGGACCAGACCAGGAAGAGCTCGAGGGCCAGGACGACGAGGGCCATGACCATTCCGGTGGGAGCCAGGAAGAGATGGAAGGTCACGATGACGACAATGATCGGCGCGATGAGCACCAGGGCCAGTGGCACGAAGCGGTTCGCCAGAAGCAGGATGCCAACGAGCACTTGGGTGCCCGCGACCAACGGGAACATGAAGCCGGTGTTCATCAGCGCGTTGATGAAAGCGGTCGCCCCTTCGGGCATCGCGTCCTTGGGTTGCGGGATGAAGTGCAGGAAACCGTTGAGCCCGAACACCAGAAACATGAGTCCCATCAGGAAGCGCGCGATGGTCGGAAGGTGCCGGGCGAACGATTGGGATTGGCTCATGGAAGCTCCGTTGAGGGATGCATGCGGTCGATCGCGGTCGGGCGCGTGCGGGAAGATTATCAGGGTGCGGCGATCGTGGCGCCGAAGGATGGCATGGAGCCATGCCAAGGCGCCGATATGCTCCGCCGATGCGCGTCATTCGTCATTCCGATGCCCGGTCGTTTCTAGATTGCGCGGAGGCTTTCCTCACGGAGCGCGAAGCGCGGCACAATCTTCCGCTGGCCATCGCGCGGCAATGCCGGATGGATCCGTCGCGCTATCCCGGCCCCAACTATTTCGCGGTCGTTCAGGATGGCGCCAAGTTGTCGGGCGTGGCATTGATGACGCCGCCGCACCGACTGCAGGTCTTCGCCCCGCCGGGTCCGGCGGTGGACGCTTTGGTCGAGGATCTCTCCTCCGGCCCAATCCACCCGCCGGGATCGCATGGACCGAGCGATTCGACGGAGGCCTTCGCGAAGGCGTGGTGCTCGCGACATGGTTTGAAGGCCCAGGTGAAGTTGAATCTGCGCAACTTTGAACTGACCCGGGTGGTGCCTCCGCCTCAGCCGCCGGGAGCGATGAAACGCGCTGAATTGGAGGACCTGCACTTTGTTCACGGGTGCTACAAAGCGTTCGGGCAGGAAACCCACAGCGACCCCACCAGCCTGCCCGTTGAGGACATCGCCCGCCGCGCAGTGACGGAAGGCCGGGTGTTTCTGTGGATCGACAAGGAGCCCGTCGCGCAGGCGGGCGTGATGGGCTCCACCCCCAACGGTTCACGCGTTGGTGCGGTCTACACCCCCCACGCCCATCGGACCCGCGGCTACGCGACGGCCCTGGTGGCGGCACTCTCGCAACACATGCTCGACCGGGGCAGCAGATTCTGCTTTCTCTTCACCGACCTGGCGAATCCCGTCTCGAACTCGATCTATCCGAAGGTCGGCTACCGGCCGGTGGCGGACTATCGCGACATCGACTTCGTCAAGTCCTGACATCGACCGGACGCGATCATGCGATGATGGTCCGATGGCCAAACCCACCAAAAAGAAAGCCCTTGCTCTCTCCCAGGTCTATCGTCTGATCGAGCCCGGTCCGGTGGTGCTGGTCTCGACCCGGGAGGGAGGGAAAGACAACATCATGGCCATGTCGTGGCACATGATGGTGGACTTCGAGCCGCCGATCCTGGCCTGCGTCATCAGCAACCGCGGGCGCACCTTCGCCATGGTGCGGAAGACCCGGGAACTGGTGATCAACATTCCCACCGTGAAACTGGCCCGAAAGGTGGTGGCGTGCGGCAATGCTTCGGGACGTTTCGTGGACAAATTCCGCGTGATCGGTCTGACCCCGTCCCCTGCAGCGAAGGTGCGGGCGCCGCTGATTGCCGAATGCTTCGCCAATCTGGAATGCAAGGTGATCGACGCGACCATGGCGGCGAAATACAACATCTTCATCGTCGAAGTGGTCAAGGCCTGGATCGACCGCTCGCAAACGCATCCCCGCACCATCCATCACCAGGGGCGCGGAGTGTTCATCGTTGACGGCCGGACTTTCAAACTGCCATCGCGGATGAAATAGCATTTCCCGCCGGGCGGGTCACTTGCTTGCGGCGATGTTGAGTCGATCCAATGCGGCAAGGACGGTGGGATGGACGGAGAGTTCCTGGGGTTGAAGGTGGGTCAATTCGCATTCATGCAGGTCGATGCGCCCGTCATGGCTGCCCATTTCCTTGCGCAGCAATCCAAGAAACCGCGACGCTGCGAAAATGCAGATGTGCTCGGATGCATGCTTCTTTGCCGCGTCCTTGAGCCAGGTGCCGACCTCGCGGGCAAACCGAAGGTTCTCCTCATCCTTCTCGTGACCGAAGGAGCCGGAGTGCTGGACCGAATTCGTTTTTGAACCACCCCCAAGCGTGTTCGGCCGGTGCATCTCGTGGGAGTTTTCCCAGGTGTTCTGGGTGGAATTCTTCTTCTCGATGTGCCAGCGCTTTCCGGGAACCATCGTGCACGAGAACAGGGTCGCATGCCGCTCGTCGACCGTGGCGATCCAGTGAAGATGCTGCCTGGCGTTTCCGATATGCGATGTTGTTTCCATGCCGCCATCGTAGCGGTTCAGATCTCGCCATTCCCAGTGATCAAGGACTTATTCGAATTATTCCGTGCTCAGGCGTAGACGAGGGTCTTGAATCCGCCAACGAGCATTCGCTTCATGTCGAAGGGCAGGTTGTTGGGATCGCACATCGCATGGCAACGCGGGTCCTTCATGACCTTGGCGTTCACGCGGTCACGCTGCGCCCTCGACTTGTAGACGATGTACGCAAAAACCACGGTGTCGCCGGGCTTCGCCTTGATCTGCTTCGGAAAAGGAACGCCGAACTTCACGTTCAGGTCGTCGCCGATGCATTCGCGGTATTCGATCGCTCCGTGTTCGGTGAAGATCTTGCTGGCCTTCTGCGCCATTCGGCGGTAGGCGGGAAGCTTCTTCTTCGGAACCGGCAGCACGTATCCATCGACGTAGTGAGCCATAGTGCTCTGTCCTTTCGTGTTGAGGGAGTTGGAAGTATCGATTCAGGGTGTGACGATGACCATCCAGCCGATGCCGAAACGGTCGGTGAGCATGCCGAATCGCGGCGACCAGAAGGTCTTGCCCAGCGGCATCGTCACCTTTCCGCCGGCGGAAAGCGCGGCGAAGGTGCGGTCCGCCTCGGCGACCGTGGGCACCGAGAGCGTGAGCGAGAATCCGTCGTATTTCTGTCCATTCGAGCAGCCATCCGAGGCATGCACGACCGATGGTCCGACGCGGAAGGTGGCGTGCATGACCTTGTGCTCGAATCCCGGAGCCAGGATGCCGGGCGGCATCGGTTCGGGGCTGTCCTTGAACAGCTTGACGAGGTCCACCTGGGCGCCGATCGCGGTGCGGTAGAACTCAAGCGCCTCCTCGCAGCGGCCGCCGAAAAAGAGATAGGGCTGGACATGCGTTCCGGTCGCGATGGCGCCGGGCTTGATCGTCGTGGTCATGACTTCAATTTACCCTGCTCGATCAAATCGACAAGCGCGCCCGGCGCAGACCTTCTGCCGCCCGTGCGGTCCGCGGCCTATTTCGCGATCTTGCGGCGGCTCTTGCCGTTCTTCGCGGCGGGACGCTTCGCGGCCATGTCGGCCTTGGCGCGGGCCATCTTGAAATCATCCCAGGCGCCGTTGAGCGTCTTTGTAAAGGAGAGCAGGTCCTTCACCTCGACCTTGGGCATCGCCTTGTAGCGCTCCGAGATCAGGGAGACGATCGCCATGTAGTTCCGCTTGTTGAAAGCGGCCTTCTTGAGCTTGCCGGTCTTCTGCACTATCTCCTTCTCCGCCTTCTTCATCCAGTCCGCCGTGCTCTGGCGGTGCTGGCGGGCCTTCTTGCTGCCCCAGTAGTAATAGGCGGCGCCAAGGGCCGCCGCGGCGCCGGCCGCCGCTCCGGCGATCTCCAGCTTGGTGGTGGTGGTCATGGCGCGCTTCGTGGACGATTTCTTTGCGGTTTTTTTCATGGCAGTGCTTCCTTCTTCTTTCGGATTCGTTTTGACGGGAACCAAGTTTTCCAGATCTTGAGCAAGCGGAAGTACTGACCGGCTTCCTTCGCTTCTTCTTTGATTTTCTGCCTGAGGTGGATGATGTCCTTGGACAATGCCGTGGTGCCGACCAGCATGAGATCGGAGATGTCCCGGACGTTCTTCAGGATCCGCACCAGGAAGTAGAGCGCGACCGCCATGATGACACTCAGGCCGACCACCGCGACCGCGGTGATGATGAAAAAGACATTCGTCTGCAGAACCTGATTCATGTTGTGACCATGGCATTGGAAATCGCTGTACGCGGGCCGAAGCCCGGCATTTCCAAATCGAGACGGGAGATCCGTGAACCCATCCTAAGTTGACTTGGGCGACCTGTGTGACTTCGTCGGACCTATTTGATTTATGCCGCCGATCACGCAATCGGAGTATTCCGGTTGAATCGCCACTTTCCTTCCCATGTGACAATGCCGGACTCATGCCTTGGCATGAATCCGGCATCCACTCGATGAAGCCAGGCGGGCTTCGTCACCGCACCGCGCTGTGCCGACGCCTGCGTGCGAGCACGCCACACAAGCCGATCACCATCGCAGCGCCTGGCGCCGGGATAACGCTGCAGGTGGTGTCAATGGCATTCGAATCCAGGGTGACCGCGCCGTCGATCGCCAATGCCCTGCCCATCAGGATGCTTGCATTGGTGTTCATGGTGATGCTGGCTTGGGCCAGAATGCTTCCCATGAACGCCGTGCCGGTTCCCAGGGTTGCGGAACTGCCGACCTGCCAATAGACGTTGCAGCCGTCCGCACCATTGATTCCCACGACCGAGGCGGAGCTGGCGGTGATGAGCGTGCTGCCGATGCGGAAAATGAATTCCGCATTGGCATTGCCCTGGCCATCCAGCGTCAGGACGACATTATTCAGGGCCGCCGAGGTCGAGAAGAAGTACACGCCGGGCGTCAAGGTCAATCCACCCAGGTTCTGCCCGGTCAGATTGGTATTGAACGCCATGCCGCTGAATGCGGCGAACGCCGACACCGTATCGTTGTGGGCCGCCTGAGCGACGGCATCGCCCGCGTGAATCGCGCCTCCGGTGACAATTCCGGGCCCAAAGCCCGTCACCGCTGTCCCCGGCCAGACGCCGAGATTGCCAATGACGGTTGTGAGTCCCGTGTTGGTCACGGTGGAGCCGCCCAGGACTCCGAACGACGCCGCGGAGTTCAAATAGTCCGCATGGGCCGCCGAGGGGGTGAACGCCGCCAGAAGTGACATCGCGCCAAAAATAGAGTAAATAACCTTGAATTTGACATTCATGTTCGCACCAAATCTCTCTGTATTGAAAGGGAGTAAGAAAACTACTTGATCCGAAACGGGAACTTCAGAAAAGTGGGCGACCGATTATTCGATCTGCCGCAAGACACCTTATCCACATTATTTCTGTAATGTGGCCTTCGCCCATAATTATTCAAAATACTCAATTTATTCTATTATTGAGTTTATTCCGACCTGCCCGGGGATTCGCTGAAATGGCACAAAGGTGCCTTGATTCCATTTAATCCTCGTCGAGATCGGTCTGCTCGATCGGGCGCGAGATGGTGTAGCGGCCATCGATCCAGCGGCCCAGATCCACTTCGCGGCAGCGCTTGGAGCAGAAGGGCTTGAATTCGCCCAGAAAAGGCACGGCCGCGCCGCAGATCGCGCAGGGCCGGGCGCGCATCGACACCCGGAGCCCTTCGACGAAATCCGGCATGGCCTCGACGACGATCTGCCGATCCGTCGGGCTGGTGGCGGTCAATCGAACCTGAATCGACTCGCCGGGCAGCTCGCCCTCGACCTTCTCCGCCCACTCGATGGCCGCCACGCTGTCCGGGGCGCCGATCTCCAGCCCACTGTCGCGCAACTGCTGGGGATTGGAGAGTCGGTAGGCGTCGACATGGACCAAATCGATCCGCGAGCCGCGGTAGCGCTGCAGCAGGATGAAGGTCGGGCTGCTGACCTGACGCTCGTCGCATCCAAGTCCGACGGCAAGCCCGCGGACGAAACAGGTCTTGCCCGCCCCCAGATCGCCGCGCAGCGCGATGGTCTCCCCGCCGACCAGCAGCGTGGCCAGCTTGGCGGCGACCTCCTCGGTCTGTGCATGGGAGTGGGTTTCGATTTCAAAAGACTTCATGAGGTGCGTTCCTTCGCCAAGTCTAATTCACTCGAAGCGCTGCACGGACTTTGGGAGGTCATGCGTCATGCCAGCGCCCCAGTGTCGAGACATCCACGGCTTGATTGCGGCGAGTGCAAACCAACGCGGGCGCACCCTTGCTCGGCATAGCCTTCATCGAGCCGACGCGAGTGACCGTGGTGTTGCCGGGGCCGATCGTTGCCGGAACCGGCGTTCCCCCCGCCACCGCAAAGAGCAGCTCGTAATCCTCGCCATCGCCCAGGGCGCCTCGCCAGGCGTTCTCCTGAGTGTGCTTCTTCACGCACGCCTGCGAACATGGAAGGCGCTCCACCTCGATGACCGCTTGAAGCCCGCCGGCACGGGCGAAGCGCTCGCCGTCGCAGGCCAGCCCATCGGAGAGATCCATCATGGCGTGCAGATTGGCGCCCAGCAGCCGGGCCAAAGCGTGGGCTTCGGCAACCCGTGGCTCAAAGGTGAAGTGATGACCCCCGCCATCCGCATCAAGCGATCCGCCGAGCGAGCCCGTGACATAGAGATCGTCGCCCGCCTTGGCGCCGCAGCGAAGGATGGGCTTCACGCCCGGCAGCGGCTCCGCGAGCACCGTGACCGCGATCGTCAGCGGACCGTCGCCGGCATGGACGCTGGTATCACCGCCGATCAGGGGCGACTTGAAGTGCCGCGCTGCGGCTTCGATCGCATCGACCAGTTGCCGGGCCCACTGCGGGGTGACCCCTCGCGGCAGGACGCAGGCGGCGAGCAGCGCCACGGGCCGGGCCGCCATCGCGGCGACATCGCTGATGTTTCGCGCCACCGCCTTGCGGCCGATCTGCGCCGGCGTGGCCGAATTGAGAAAGTGCCGTCCCTCCACAAGCAGATCCGTCGCAGCGAGCACCTCGCCGCCGGGCACCTGGATCAGAGCCATGTCGTCGCCAGGGCCGATGGTCACATGGCTGCCACCCGCGACCGTGCTGCGGATGTGCGCCAGGAGATCCTCCTCGACGAATCGATCGCCCGGTTTGGACGGGTCAGCCGTCATGGGCCACCTTGGACGGCGCGCTCCGAGCGGCGAGTGTTTCCTGCAAGAGTTCGTGCAAAAGTTGCTCGTTGCGCAGGGTGGCCCCCTGCTCACGCTTGATCACGCCCATCGCGGCGTCGATCATGCTCTGGCGCTGAGCGCCATTCACGATCAACTGACGAAGCGTGCGCGACAAGGCCTCGCGGGAAACGCTCAGCAATCCGCCCGCCTCAATCAGTTTTTCCGCCGTGTCCGCAAAGTCGCCGTAGCGTGGACCCATGACGGTGGCCTTGCCCAGCGCCACCGGCTCCATCATGTCGCTGCCATGCAGGTCGCCAAAGCTGCGGCCCACCACGGCGACGGTGGCCAGGGCATACGCCTTTTTCAATTCACCCATGGTGTCCAGCAGATAGCGGTCGCTGGTCCGCAGTCCCCCGGTGGGCGCGGGGCCGCTGCCGATGGGCCGATGGCTTCGACGCACACAGCCCGGCAGGTCGAGCGCCGCCGCGTCGAAGCGAGCCGGCTTGCGCGGAGCGCAGAGCAGCTGCACGCCTTCCGGAATGCATTCATGCAAAAGTTTCTCCTCGCCCTCGGCGGTGCTTCCCGCCACCACCAGTGGGCGCGACCGGTCGATGCCCATCTCACGGGCCAAATCCTCAGCAAGCCTCATCGCGTCCTCGCTCACGCGGCGCTGCGCCGCGGCCTCGGTGACATCGGCTGACGCCGCGGTACCCGGCGCCACCTGCGCCGCGTCCCACTTCATGGTGCCGCCCACGGTCACACGGTCGGCGGACACGCCCATGGCCATGAAGCGCTCTGCGTAGAGCTCGGTCTGGGCGGAAACAAAGCGAAAGCTGCGAAAGAGCGGACGCAGGAAGGCGCGGGCCAGCCGGTAGCGGCGGAACCCGCGGTCGCTGATGCGGCCATTCACCACCGCGATGGGCACACGCCGCGCCGCGCAGGCCCGGATGAAGTTGGGCCACGCCTCGAGCTCGACCAGAGCCACCAGGTCTGGCTTGACACGGTTGAGAAATCGGTCGACCGCCATGCCCAGGTCCAGCGGATAGCGCACCACCGTCACCCCGGCCGGGGCCACCGACACGGCCCGTGCGAAGCCCGTGTCCGTGGTGGCGCTCAGGACCACCTCATGCCGCTGTGCCAGCCGCTCGACCAGGAGCTTCGCCGCGTTGACTTCGCCCAGGCTGACGGCATGCACCAGGATGCGGCCGCGAGCAGGCGGCGCAGGCAGCGACGCCCCATGGCCAAGCCGCGCGTGCCAGTCGGTGCGATGCTGCTTGGTGCGATAGAGCCACCACAACCACGCGGGGCTGGTCAGCGCCGCCGCAATCAGATAGGCCGCATCGGTCAGGGCTCGCATCGAGGGGCGATACTACGAAATCCGCGGTTGGGGCGAAGAGCGCGGCCGCCGCGCCGGTCACTCCGGAACGCGGCTGAAGTAGACGATCTTCGGCTCGTCGGTCGGCCGGTTCACGTTGGTGCGATCGACGCACATCACATAGCGAGCGTCGTCGATCACCGAGTCCCGATCGCTGCCATTCCACTTGCCGTCGATGGGGTTCTGCTTCACGGTGCGCACCCTGAAGTAGACCGTGAAGACATCGCTGCGTGTGGTGATCAGGTTGGAGATGCCCTTGAAGAGCAGGTTCTGCTCCTCGCTGTCGCCGTAACTGCTGTCGTAGCGGATCACGCGGCGGTCCGACATCGAGGTGCCCTTGACGTAGTCGAACTGGCGCACGCCCTGGCGGTCGGTCGAGAGCCGCCCGTCCAGCGGATCGAGATCGGTTGGCGAGTTCGAGTTCTTCGGTGTGTCGTCGCGGGCCTGCCAGCTCATCTCGAAGTTCTTGTTGTAGGGGTCGAGTCCCGCCGCGCGAATGGTCCAGGACATGTCAGCCGCCTGCCGGGCGAGGCCGATCACTTCGCCCACGGTGGAAAAGCCGCGCTGGCTCTGCATGCCGGTGTTGTAATTGACGCTCAGGCCCGAGGTGGGCAGCGGATCGGGAATCAAGTTCGCGAAGGAGGAGCCGCCGCGATCGACATAGGTTGGATAGAGCGCAGTGTTGCCGGGGTTCATCGTCATGGGATCGGTCGGCAGATAGGTCCAATTCGAGGCGGCCGGGTTGGGATTGAGCTGGTCGCGGTAGATCTCCATCGTCAGCGGCACGCGCACGAACCGGTTGTCCCCCGACGATCCCGGCTCGGGAATCTGTGCGGCGATCGGCGTATTGGGCGCCGCGCCGTCGAATCGCCCGGTGTCGTCGTAGACCAGCTCGGTCATGAAGGGCAGCGTCTTGAGCACCTCCACCGGCGCGGTGTTGATGTTGATCAACCCCTTGGTCGGCGTGCCGGAGTAGTTGCCGGCGAGGCTGGGGCTGCGGTCGTACTCCCATTGCGCAAGCGTCTGCGCGGTGACCACGCTCGGCGTGACAAAGGTGTTGCGATTGACATCCATCGGGACCAGCGCACCCGCCGGGCGCCCGCCCGCGGCCGCGACCGGCGTGTTGCGACCCGTGGTGTTGGAGATGTCGGGAACCTCAACGCCCGCCGACAGCACATTGGCGCCGCCCAGCGCGATCGACGCACTGTTGGCGGGATCGGTCCAGTCGAAGCGGAGCTGGGCGCCGGCGCCATCCACGGTAAAGCAGTCGAAGATGCGCATGCCCCACGGGACATTGGGCGCATAAGGCGTGCGCAGCGCGGAGGTGCCGCCGTACTGATAAGGCAGACCGGTGCCCCTGGCGTAGGCGACATTGAGCGGATCGACCTGGATGCGATTCACATTGGGCCCCTCGCCCACCGGATAGCCGGGGACCCGGTTGCTCATGATCTCGGCGAAGGTCGCCTTGGCCTGCGGATTGGGAAGAGAAACGGTCAGCAAGGTCGGACCGGCCAGCGCCGTCACATCGGGCCGCTTTTCGCCACTCGCCGCCAGCGCGTTGTTGGCCTGCAGCGGATTGTCGCAGCGATAGGCGGGTCCCCACGCGAAGACATCAAGCAGCTCGCCGACTTGCTCGAAGTCATCGTCCTTCTGGAGCATCTGCAGGCTCTTCTCCTGCGGAATGCGATCGAGCGTGTTCCACATGCCGCGGGCGCGCCACGGTCGGCCGGCAGCCTGCCCACCGCTGCCCAAATCCACGGGCAGGAGCAATCCATCATGATCGAGCAAGCGAGCGCCCTTGTCGGCCATGTACACGCGATATTGATCATCCGGAATAAGGGTCTCACCCGCGGTCACTCCCGCCATCTCCTTGCATCCGGCCGGCACCGACCACCACGGCGTGACGAACTTGGTATCCCGGAGCGGAGTGCCCCCTGCGCCGGTTCGGGGATTTCCGTAATAGGCCGTGACCTGCTTCGGCAGCAGATTGCCCGCGGTCTGCGGGTAGTAGTTGGAACCCGATGGATTGAACACCACCGTCTGGTTGTTGAAGGATGTGGGCTTGCGCAACACAAGTGTTGGCCAGCATGGATTGGGAGCCGCCACCGGAGGCCCGGGAATGATGGTGTCCTGCGCGTTGCCGTTGGGCTCAACCATTCCGCAGAAATCCGGAAGCGGCGCCCACACCGGCGTGAGCAACATCTTGAAGCTCTTGGTGGCGCGCATGAATTGGTAGGTCGCATCGGTGGTCCAGGGATAGGGGACCGTCCAGAGATCCGGATCGTTGTCGTTGATGTCCTTTGGAATCGGATTCAGCGTGCCGTCCTTGAAACCCAGGGCGAAGACATCGCCCTGCGAACGAGCCGTGACCGAGGAAACACCCTTGTTGGCGGCCTTGCCGGGGGGCTTGGGAGTGCTGGAACGGTTCAAGACCACATTCCATGTTTCAATGCGCGACGGCTGCATGTCAAACGGCCGATTCGTGACCTCCGGCTCGGTTCGATTGGCGAACATGAAGCGGGGAGCGAAACGCTCGACCGGAATCATCGGGCTTCGCGACTTGGTCGAATCGCTCGGAAGCGGGTTGGACGCGAAGGATCCCGTGACCAGCTGGCGCGTGTAACCCCAGACCGGCAACTGGTTCAGCACCTGGGCCGAAACAGCCGCAGGATAGGTGCGGTCATTCGGGATCATGTTGGCTCCGATGCCGCTGGGCCAGGATCGTTCCGCGACGAATTTGGCGTCGAACAGTCGCGACCAGTTCCGCGAGGCATGGGTCCAGGTGGTGAAATAGTCGCCAACGGGCCGCGCATTGGGAGACGCCGTCGACTGGATCTCGCCCAGCACAATGCCGGGGAAAAAGTCCGGCGGCACCACGCTGTCCGCTTCGCCCGTTCTTTCGCATGTCGTGCATGAGAGATCAAGGACCGTCATTTTCTTGGTTCGAAACTCATTGTCCGAAGCCCGGACAAAGGCCCGTGCCGTGGGAGGCGGAAAGAGATTGATGTCGGCGCCCGGTCCGTCGTAGGAGCGGTCGGTCTGGCCGGGCATTGCGGCGCCCAGCATTTCAGCAACGTTGGGCCAAAGTTTGCCGCCCGTGGCCTTCGCCGTGGTGGGTGGCAGGGTGATGCGCGCCGCCGCCGAGGCGAACCGGCCGCCGGTGATCAGGTTGGTGTCGAAATTGCGCTCGTCCGCAAACGCGGGTGCTCCCAAGACCGTCGTCGCGTCGGGATTGGTGGTCGACCAATGGTCGAAATCGGTGTGGCCGTCGAAGCGATCCACTTCGAGGGTGATGTCCTTGGCGGCGGCCTGCAGATTCGGGTTGATGGCGTTGCCGACGGCGGGATTCTTCAGCACGCGGTGCAGGGTGATGCCGCGGGCCATGTTGTCGCGGGTCAGCTGCTGCTTGAAGGCGAAGATGTTGTCAATGTATTTCTTGGTGGTGATGCCGGGGGCCGCACCTGAAAGGGGATTCTGCATCGCGTTGAGCAGCTTGCTGCGCGGCAGGACATTGGCGGCGGCAGCCGTCGTCGGCACATCCTTCGTCGAGTAGGGATAGAGAGGGCTCGAGATGGGCGAGGTCGCGATCTGCGGCAAGGTGGCGTATGCGGCCGCCGAAATGACCGGAGCATTCCGGACCGGATCGGAATACTCCAGAAGATCGAAATAATCGAGCCAGCGCCGACGGAAGATGGGATCCCAGGTCGCGACATTCTCCAGGTCGTTTTCCTTGACGGGCGTGTTGGTGATGGCCGAAGGCGTGTTGGTGGGATTGCCCAGGACATTGGCGATGAGATAGACCGTCGCCGTGGCGGGTTCGGTCTCGGTGGAGGGTGCCAGCATCAGCGGCACGGGCCGGTTGTTGCTGTCCAGCACCACATTGCCGGCGCTGTCCAGCTCGTAATCCGGGAAGTCATATTCCCCGAAGCCGAAAATGTTGATGCGGTAGTCGCCCAGGCGGATCGGCTCGTTCCATGGATTCGCGACCTGAACCACCAGCACCGGAGTGCGGATTTCATCCAGCGTGTCGCGCTTGATGTCGCTGACGGCATATTGGCCGACCCCGTCGTCCGGAGTGGATTGATTTCCGTTGGTTCCGTAGAAAAGCTTCACCTTGTCGACGTATTTCGGATCGGTCGTGATGTCGCCCACCCTGCCGTTGACGACTGCGACGAATTTGTATCGTTCAGGCGACGGAGGTCCACCACTGAGGCAATCGCACACGCCAAATCGCGCGGTGACGATCTTGCCGGAACCGCCGATGTCATCGGTGGTGGTGGCGGGATAGACCCAGCCGAAGAACACTTCGGTGAAGAAGGGATGCTTCTCGACGCCGGGGAAGACCACATCGGCGGTGGTCGCGTCCGGCGAAGTCGCGGAGCCCGGATTGGAGCCGGTCACGAAATCGTAATTTTGAAAACTGCCCGTTGGCTTGGAGGGATCGACCGCTCGCGTGGCCAGCGGAGCAAGCGCGGACTGGCTGTAGGGCGTAGCCGCGCTGAAATTGTCAGGCAGGATCGGCTGATTGACGGCCCGCAGCGGTTGCGTCGAATCCGCAAAGCCCGTGGTTGGGTTGGTGTCGAACATCTGGTCGGCACGGCTGCGCCAGGTGGCGATGTTGGCGGCCATGCTCGCGGTCAGGGCCTCGGTGCTCCAGGCGCTGCGGTAGGCGATCATCTCCTTGGCGGTCTTGCTCGGGCTGGCCAGCGAGCCCAGCGTGGCGCTGCCATTGGAGGTCGCGATTCGGGTCTTGGTGTTCGTGGTGAACATGAACTGCTCGTAGAAGCGGTCGGTGTAGTCGGCGAAGGAGTCGTTGATGCCGAGAACTTCGGTCGTGATCAATCCATAGGCGTTCGCCGACAATGGCGTCATTGGCGAATGGATGCGCAGCGCCGCTCGCAGACGGGCGCGGGCCAGGCGGACAAAGTCCTGCATGGCCAGGCGCTGGTCGGTGACGGTCATGGCCAGATACTGATCGAGCGTTCCGTCGGCGTTGCGGTCAGGCACACCGTCGGGAGTAGCGGCGCCGGAGTTCTCGTCCTTGACATCCCGGTTGACCAGCAACGGCTGCCGCAAGTCCAATTTCTTGTTGAGCTCCTCGAAGTAGCGGATGGCGCGGTTCCAGTCGCGGCCGTCCATGGGTTGGTTAATAGCCATATCTGCCGTGGCAACTCCATCCAGGAAGGGATCGGCCGAAGTGGAGACCCGCCAGAGATCCATCTTGCCGAAGCCCAGCTCGCTAATGCCAGTTGACGAGCCATCAATGCGGCCGTTGCCATCCTCGTCGCGCGGTCCGGGCGTTTCCGGATGCAGTCCCAGCCAGAGCATGGAGTTCTGGAAGGTCTCGCGTGAGTTCGGACCCGCGACCAAGTAAGGCCGCCCGATCCAGAGCCAGGGTGGCATCATCTCGTTGCGCTGGCCGCTGACCACGGTCACCTTGCGGCGCAGGTCCTTGACCAATTGCGGGCTGGTGAGCTGCTCCTCGCCGCCCCCCGCTTCACCGCGCAAAACGGTCGAGCGCAGCACCGAGTCGGCGATGAGGTAGGTGGGGTCGCGCTGAATGTCATCGGCGTTCAGGCTGCGCTCCAGGCGCGACATGGAACTGGGATCGTTGTTGCCGGCGTGGGCGCGCAGCTCCAGCTCATCGCTGGCATCGAAGCGCCGCGTGGGCACGGGAATGCCGAAGAGGTCGCTGGCCTGCTCGAAGGTGGCACCGGCGCCGAGCGATGCGTTGAGCGACTCGGCGTAGAGGCTGCCGATGCCGGTGGCCGCGGAGCGGAACCAGCGATTGCGCTCGGTGGGACGCGTGAAGGGCTGATTGGGCAGCGCCGAGCGGAACTGCGTGTTGAGTGCCAGGTTGGTGCGGTAGAGCGGATTCTCTTGGCCGGGCCGCGCCGGGCCGCCGGGGCCGTAGTTGTCGCGCATGTCGCCGCCGAAGGGCTCGTTGGTCACCGTCGCTGTCGCAGAAGGCACAAAGGGGCGGCCATAGAAATAGTCGTTCCAGTAGTAGACAGGCGGGTTGGTGATCGGGGTTTGCACGGCGCGCAATCCCAGCGCCTGCAGGAAGGAAGGCTGGCCCACGTCATGCGCGCCGATGGTGCCGCCGATCTTGTAGTAGGTCGGGTTGCCCGCCCATCGATAGGGATCGAACTGCACGCGGAACTGGCTGGGGCTGGCGAAGCCGTCAATGTCGTTGGCGATGTCGAAGGTATTGAAGGTCTGGTTGTAGGGATTGTCGAAGAGGCCGACCAGCGTGTCGGTGGGCGTGCCCGCGGCGGGCGCCTTGTCGTCCGGGGAGCGCTCCGGCTCGGAGGTGACCAGGGCCAGGTCGGAAGGCGTGAAGCCGACGGTGGTGCGCCGGTCGGCGCGGGTGGCCACATTCAGATCGACCATGCCGGCGTTGTCGATCACGCTCACGCCCACGATGGTGCGCACATTGCGCTCCTTGCCCACCGGGGCCAGGAACCAGAAGCTGTCGGTGAAGCCGTCGCCGTCGGCGTCGCAGAAGGTGCGCGAGACAATGTTGCGCGGCGTCTTGTCGATCCACTCGTCGCTCTTGCTGACGCCTTTGGCCGTGGGATCGAGCGAGCGGCCGATGCCCAGCGGATCGTCGAGCTTGAAGAGGTTGGGCAGCGTGGTGCTGGCCTTGGCGTTGGTGATGGCGTCCTGGTAGCCGGCGCGGGTGAACCATGCGTCGCGCCGGGTGATGAAAGCATTGCTCCAGGCGGCATTGTCCGCCAGCGGATCGCTGCCGGGATTGGGGATCGGCGTCGGCACCACATTGGGCAGCCACTGTTCATAGGGCGTGCCGAACGCGTCATTGGTGGCCTGGTCCATGGCCCCCTGCAGCACGGTGCCCTCGATGTCCGCGATGTCCTTCACCACGCGCCAGCCGTTGGCGGGCGTGGGCAGCCAGGAGAGATGCGCCCAGTGGCTGAAGCGGTCGCCATTGGGCTCGTTGAAGATGCCAACCTCGCCGGGCGAGGCGATGCTGTTGCGGTTCATGCGCACCGGCTCGGTGCTGCGCAGCCAGCGCGTGTCGCCGAAGCCGGGATTACCCAGCGGATTGCCATTGGGCTCGCCGGTGACCGTGAAACGCGTGCCGGAGGCATTGCCGGTGGGCACCGTGAAGTCGGGCCAATTGGTCCAGGGGATGACGCTGTAGGGTGCGAAGTTGTAGCCGTCGGGGAAGCCGTCGGCGCCGGCGACCAGTGCCGTTGGGTTGGAGGGATCCAGCGAACTGTTGAGCTGGTCGCCCCATCCCGTGCCGGCCTTGGCCGCGGGCTCCACGCCGTAGCGCACCGAGTAGGGACTGGGCGGAATCCGGTTGCCGGCGCTGTCGCCGCCGGTCCAGTTGCCCGAGCCCTTGGGGTCGACGGGCTTCACGAAAAGGTGCAGGGCGATCTCGGAGGCAAGCTGCTTGCGGATCGACTCGATGCGGCGGTCGTCGCCGCTGGTGTTCTGCATCGCGGCGGCGGTGTCGCGCTGCGACTGCGTGCGGGAGAGGTAGGCCGTGGCGATGAGCACCAGCAGCACCAGCATGGCCGAGACCAGCACCAGGGCGTTGCCGCGGCGCCAGGCGCCGTTTGATGAAAGACTCGATGAAAGGCTTGATGTAAAGGGGGATCGAGGATTGTTCATGGTTTGTCCGCCTTTGGAAGTTCGACCACGAACTGGAAGACGCGGCCCTGCGAGAACGCGAGCTTGGGGTCGTGCAAGGTGATGGTGAAGCGAAGCGCCGTGGGCCATGGCGTGTAGTCGGTGCGCATCACGCGCTCCACGCCGCCGGGATAGCGAGCCTCGCGGAAGGGCTTGTCGCCGTTGGGTCCGAAGATCGCCTGGTAGGAGTAGACCTGTGTCGCCGATCCGAGGGGGCGAAGAACGCCTACCGGACTCGTAGGACACAAGCGTTCGATGCGCGCGCAATCGATCGGCGGCGAGGCGATGGCGACGGTCTCAATGTCGCCCGCGGCCGGAGTGAAGGGCGCGCTCTTGGTTGGATCGGAGGCGACGGAAGGCTTCAGCGCCCGGATTGCCGTGGCATAGGAAGGCGCCGAGAGCGGCGTGTCGATATCCGAAACGGATGGGCCGGCCAGCATCGTGACACCGCGGCGCTGTTGAATCGGAAACATGGAATCGGGCAGGCCGAACCAGGGAATGCTTCGTGGGACATTTCCGACAGTGGCACCTCCGGTTACAGAGATGGCCCCGGTTGCATTGGGCGGCGAGGGAGGCATGAAGGGCTGCTGCGGCCAGGACTGCGTGGTCAGACCGGAGAGCGGGACATCGATGACGTTGGCGTTGCGAACCGGAGTGGCCGTGGGCGTGGCCGGAAGCATCGCCACCTGCGGCGTTCCATCCGGGGTCTCGAAGTGCGCCGTGCCGTCGCTCCAAGTCCAGTCGATCTGGATCGAGCTGCAATTGCCTGCCAGCAAGGGAAGCGCCACCATCGAGTCGGTGCGGTCCATGCTGGGCGCCACCTTCTCGGCGCGCGGGTAACCCCACAGGCCAAATGTCCTCCCCATGGGATTCGCGGGATTGATTGGTCCTAGAGGCGCCCCAAAGAGCGCGTTGGCGATCCGGTCGCGGGCATAGCCCAGCTTCAAGGTCGCAGCCGTCGGATCGGTGCCCTCATCCTTGGTCCAGGGCAGGCGGCCCGTCTGGTCGAAGTAGAAATCCTTGGAGAGGTTCGACGAGGTCGCCCCATACACGGCGAGCGCGCGGAACTCGGCGATGGTGGTCGCCGCCGTGTCGACGCGTGAGGCGGTCAAGGCGCGGTTGGGCCAGAGCATGTCCTGGGCGATGGTCAAGTCTGCCTCGATCTGTGGTGAGGGTGGATCGGAGCCAGCGGCCTGATTGTTGTACTGCACGATGCCGGTGGCGCTGTTGGCCTTCATGTTGCTCGCCTGCAGGCTGTGGAACCAGGTTGCGTTCTTGGCCGTCGGTGTCGTGCCGGGCATCGGGTTGCCGTCGTCGGCCAACATCACCACCTGGCGGGCAAGCGTCCATTCGCGGGCTTCGGGCTGACTGGTCATGTACTTATTGAGATTGGCGGCGCCGTCGAAGTACGCCGCGCTGAGCGTGGGCGTGGCGCTCCACATCCAGGGAACCGGCGGCATGCCTGTGCCCGCGGTGCCCAGGAAATCCGCGTCCGGCTGCAGCGTGGGGTTGTTGGTGTCCACCAGTAGGCTGGGAAACTGCGTGGCGTGACCCAAGCGCACCATGAACTCATAGGAGGTGAACTCGGGGGCGACCTTAAGGGTGCCACCCTTGTAGAGTGAGAGCGCGTACTTCTGCTCCTGGCTGCGGCCACCCAGATAGACGCCGCTCTCCTCGTGGCCGCGGCCAAAGAAGACCAGCTGGTCGCAGCGGATGAACTCGTCGGCGGGCCGGGTCGGATCGAGCAAGGGAGCCGTGGCCGCACCAAGAGGGCCGGAGCGGTTCACGTCGTTGCGCACCGCCACGCACTGAAGGCCCAGCACACCGTCGCGGGCGATGCGCTCGATGTCGCCGCGGATGACCTTCTCCATCGCAGTTGCAGTGGCCTGCAAGTCAGCGCTGGCCTCGCCGATGGCCGCCACCTTGCTGGTGGTGCCGAAGATGCGCGCCGTGGCGATGATCACCACCAGCAGCACCGTCAGGGCCACGAGCAGTTCCACCAGGGTGAAGGCCTTTCGTTTCATCAGAGCTCCTCCACGCAGGCGAAGACGGGAATGAGCTGATTGCCGTTGGCGTCGTAGGGCGGCACGAACCAGATGTCCTGAATGCCCAGCACGGCGTCGCCGCCGGAGCCGGGAGTGCAGATGAGCGAGTCGACCCCTGCCGCCGGAGTCTTGTTCACGGCGATGTCGTTGGTGCGCTCCGCGGCGGTCGGTGCCTCGACCAGCGAGTTGGCGTAAGGCTGGCGAGGCACGGGCTTGGCCAAAATCACCGGGCCGTCATCGTGAGTGCGGCGGCCCTCGACAACATGGTGCACATTGTTGTAGACATCGATGAACCACTGCCCGGGCTGCTGCCAGGTTTCGGAATAGGTCAGCGCAGTCGGATCGGTGGGCGGAGTGGTCGCGGTGCTCGGACCCGTTCCCGGCACGCCGCAATCGTCTCGGTTGGGGCTGTACTTCGCCGATGCGAAGGTGCTGCCGACTTTGGCATCGATGCCCCCCGCTCCCCAGGGATTGCCCTGTCCGTCGCCTTTGTTGCGCAACAGGTTTACCTGTGAGCCTGGGCGACTGGAGACCCACTGCGGAATGGGCGGATAGTCCTTGAGCGCATTGCCGAAGGCCGGGTCAATCGTTGAGTTCACCGGCGTGGTGACATAAGGGGTACCCATGGGCTGACCATTCGCCATCGCCGCGTAATTGCCGCCCAAGAGTCCATTGGCGGGAATCACCCGGTAGACGAAGACGCCAACCAGGATGCGACCATCCTGCCGGCGGAACATGCAGTCCCAGACATACTTCGGCGTGGGCGTGAGTCCCACCGCGTTGGCGGGCATCGGCCAGTAGCGCTCTCGCTGGGTGATGAAGATGGCGGGCTCCTTCAGAGCATTGCCAGTGTTGACCACTCCACTCGGCACCGCGCCGGAGACGGGAATGCCACTTTGGGTGAACGTCCAGGCATAGTTCGGTTTCGACGTATCTTGCAATTCGTCATACTTCGCACGGTTGTATGGAATTCCGAAGAGTTTGTTGCGAACGCTCGCGAAACCGATCCCGGGCATGTTGATGTCGGTCAACAGATTGGCCGCGGTGAAGTTGCCTGGAAGTGCGGAGGGTGCCGCAAGCCGACCCGCGGCGACACTGCGGCGGGTGCGGTAGTAACTGAAGATGTCGTACATCCCCTGCTCGTCGCGGTTAGCAGTAGTGGTGTCGTCCACCGCCACGAAGCCGGGTCGCTTCCAGATCCAGTCCTTGGGAATGGTCGGCGCTAATGGGTTCGCACCAGAGGCTGCTGTGGTGTTCTGAAGGGGAACGGGATCAACCTTTGAAGTATTTGCAGGAGCATCTGAAAAATCCTCGAAGCAGCCGAAATCCTCCTGCTTCAGTCGCGTGCGCAGCAGCTCCATCGCGTGCCGCGCCACCATCGGCCCGTAGACATCGTCCTCGGCGATCTCCTGCTGCTTGATGCCCGCGGGAAAGAGCGCGGCGATGGAGATCATCCCGATGCCAAGGATGAAGATGGCCAGGATCAATTCCACAAGGCTGAAGGCGCGGCGGGTCATCGCTTGAAGACCTCCGCCCGCCCCGTGTAGCGGTTGAAATAGATCTTCTCGCCGAATTGGTTGATGTACTCCGACTCGTCGCAGTTCATGCGCGTGCGTCCGGTTCCATAGCTGGAGCAGGGATTGTTGCCCGGGCTCCAGTCAGGATGGTTGGGCCCCTTCCAGTTGTTCACGTCGTAGAGCTCTCGCATGGCGGCGTCATTGAAGACCGCGATGAAAGGAGCGAGCTGAATGTAAGGCTCCTCCCCCTCGAAGTTGTAGGTGTAGTCGCCGCCAGCGCCGATGCTTTCCTGCGAGTTCAGGGTGAGCTTGTCGCCGTCCTGGTCCATGTCCAGCACCACATTGCGGCCGGAGCTGGCGTTGACGATGCCGCCGCCGCCGGTGATGCGGGTGAGCAGCGAGCCGTCGGAGCCGAAGAGCACGCCGACCATGTAGCCATATTCCATGTCGGTGAAGTTGGTGTTGCTGTCGCGGAAGGTCGGCTGGGTCGCCCACATCTCGTCGCGGCGGTCGAAGTCCATCAGCGGGCCCGCCACCTTGATGCCCTCGGGCAGGTCCACCGGCGTGAAGCTGGGATGAGCCTCGAAGAGGTCGTTGTAATAGTTGATCGGCAGCCGCGCCGTCTCCAGCACCAGCTCGTCGCGAAGGCGGGCACCGACGATGCGGGTCCACTGCTTCTGGATGGGGTCGCTGAGCAGGCCGCCGGAGGTCCCCGTGCCGGTGCGCTGGGTCTTCACGGTGAAGACCAGCATCACCGGGCGGTGGTCCTTGAGCGCCAGGGTGCGGGCAGTCTCCAGCGCGTTCATCACCATGCTGGTGGCCTTGGAGAAGCGCGCGTCCTTGTTCACCTTGGAGACGCTGATCGCGGTGAGGGTGGCCAGCGAGATCAGGATGCCGATGACGACCATCAGCTCGATCAGCGTGAAGCCGCGGCGCGGGAAGCCCGGCGCTGGAGCGTGGAACCGGAGATCGCGGACTTCGCTTTTCATGGCAATGCCACCACGGGCTGCGTGAGCTCCTGCGAGAAGATGTTGTCGGCCCAATCCTCGATGCCGTCCTTGTTGGCGTCCACCTTGGTCGAACTCCAGGGCGGAGCGCCGAAGAGGCCGTCGGGCCCGTTGGAGAGGAAACACCAGCGCCGGCCGTTGCAGACGCCGATGAACTTCTCGTCGTTGGTGCGCACGGTGCGGTCGTCGCGGTCGATGCCGATGCCCAGCGGATCGGCGGTGACCGGGTTGCCCTTGACAGCGCCGACGGTGCGATAGGCATCGCGCATCTCGCGCTCGGTGGCGGGCCGCCCGCAGGGAATCACCGAGATGCGCTTGCCCCAGGGATCCACCAGGTCGACGTTTTCGCTGGCCGTGAGCGGCGCCGTGGGATTGTTGATCCGCTTGAGGAACTCCGGATTGATCTTGTTGATGAACTCTCGACTGCGGTCGTTGGACTTCAGCAGGGCCAGGATCTTGGGCATGATGTAGGCCCCCTGCGCGGTCGGCTCCTCCTCGATGTCGAAGAAGGCCAGCTCGCGCGGGGAGGCCGCGGTGGGCTTGCGCGAGAAGACCAGCTCCTGGCCGCGGGTCAGTTCGAGCTCGTGGATCGCCTGGTTGAGCAGCGTGAAGGTGTCCTCGACCTGCTTGCGCTCGCTGGTGGCCAGAATGCCGCCGCTGACCGCCAGCACCAGGCTGGCCAGCAGCGCGATGATGCCGATCACCACCAGCAATTCCACAAGGGTGAAGGCTGAGCGGATGACGTTCATGGCCCGGTCTCCACGATGTTGTCGGCGTTGATGTCGACATCCTTGGCGGGGCCGGTCAATGCGATGCGCCGCGTGCGATCCAGCTTGCGATCGGGACCCGAGGAGAGCAGCGCGAACTCGGCGCTGCGCAGCCGCTGCGTGGAGGAGCGGTCCTTGCCGTTGATGGCGATCGAGGTCGGCAGGTCGGGATTTTCGTCGTCCAGCACATCGTCCTTGGCCTGCGCGTTGGGGACGAATTCGCTTTCGTTGGCGCTGGTGGGGCGCAGCGCGAAGAAGTCGCCCAGGTCAAAGCGGGTTCCGTCGGTCGCCGCATCCGGCGTGTTGGGCGTGTAGTTGACGTAGCCGCGGCGGTAGAAGCGGATGGGCTGCCCCCAGTAGTCAAGGATCACCTTTGGATAGCGGTCGAAATTGTCGTCGCCATCGGTGGCGCGGACGATGTCATAGTCGCCGTTGGCCTTGATCCCCTTGATGCCGCCGAGGATCGAAGGATCCTTCAGCTCGAGGTAGGGCCCGTACACCTTGCCCTCAAGATTGGCGCGACTGCGCAGGATGCACTTGGTGGTGTCGTTGCCGTTGCCGGTGGCGGTGGTGGTGGCGATCAGCACGCGGCTGGGCAGGGCCAGATTGCGGGTGAAGAAAAGTCCCTTGCGGGTCGGCGCGCCCAGCGTGACGCCGGAGTAGGAAGCCGCCGCGCCTGGAGTCGCCGCCACGTCGGCGTTGGTGATCGGCTGCAGCGCCGCGCCCCAGACGCCATCCATGCCGGGCGAGCGAATGCCCGCACGCGGTTGCTCGCGCTCGCCTGCCTTGAGGTCGGTGGGCGGCGGCGAGGAGAGCTCGCCGCAGATGCCATAGCCGTCGGCGGAGCGGTCGCCGGCGCCCAGCAGATATTCCGGCAGCGTGGTCACGCTGTTCCAATCCTGCAGCGCCTTGGCCTTGGCGCTGGACCACTGGCCGACCTTGGTGGTCTGGCCGGCGCTGGCCGTGTTGGACGGCGAGGGCAGCAGGTCGCGCATGTAGCCCACCTGCGTCGAGGGGGTCGCTGAGAGGGCCGCAGTGCCCCAGAGCGTGCTGGTGGTCAGCGTCGATGGGTCGCCCAGCAACGGCGGGTAGTAGCCGTGGTCGGACTTGAAGCGCGAGAGCGCCTGCGAGATCGAGCTCATCAGGAACTGCGTGTTGACCCGCTGGGCGCGCTTCTGCGCCGCGTTGATTCCCACAATCAGCAGGCCGACGAGCATGGCGATGACGCCGATCACCACCAGCAGCTCCACCAGGGTGAATCCGCCGCGGCGGCTGGGAGCCGCCCGAAGTGCCCGGGTGCTGTGGGGATGGTTCGTCATGGGGCGCCTATTTCTTTCCGCCTCCGGAGACGCTTTCGATCATGCTCACCAACGGCAGGAAGAGGGCCAGCACGATGGTGCCGATGATGCCTCCAAGCACGATGACCATGAAGGGCTCCAGCAGGCTCAGCAGACTGCCGACGGCGACGTCGACTTCTTCGTCGTAGTTGTCGGCGATCTTGGTGAGCATCACGTCCATGTCGCCGGTCTCCTCGCCCACGTCGATCATGTTCACCACCAGGCTGTCCACCACCTTGCTGGCGCGAAGCGGCGCCGCGAAGCTCTCGCCGTCGCGGATGGAGTCGTGCACCTTGTTCAGGGCCCGCTCATAGATCCAGTTGCCGCAGGTGTCGCGGGTGATCAGCACCGCCTCCAGAATGGGTACGCCGGCGCTGATCAGGGTGCCCAGGGTACGCGTGAATCGCGCAATGGTGGTTTTGCGGACCAGATTGCCGATGCCCGGCGCCTTCACGAAGAAGACGTCGAAGGCGGCACGCCCGAACTCCGTCTTGCGGAAGAGCTTGAAGACAATGATGATGAGGAAGGGCGAGACCAGAATCCACACCACCCCGGGCACGGCCTGGTTCTTGCTGCTGGTGCCCGCGATCCAGTTGCTGGTCTCGATCAGGAAGAGCGTCAGCGCCGGCAACTTCACGTCGAAGTCGGCGAAAATGGTGACGAACTTCGGGATGACGAAGTACATGATGCCGGTGACAATGGCCACGGCGATGGAGATGACGCAGGCCGGATAGATCATGGCGCCCTTGATGCGCCGCTTCAGGCGCTGGCCCTTTTCCATGAAGTCCGCCAGGCGCTGCAGGATGACGTCGAGCACACCGCCGACCTCGCCCGCGGCGACCATCTTGCAGTAGAGGCGGTCGAAGGCTTTGGGGTGCTTGGCGAAGGATTCGCTCAAGGTCGATCCGCCCTCGACATCCTCGCAGACCACGCCGAGGATCTTCTTCAGCTTGCCCGGCTTCTGCTGCTGCTCAAGGATCTGCATGCTGCGCAGCAGCGGCAGTCCGGCGTCCTGCAGGGTGCTGAGCTGGCGCGTGAAGTTGGTCATGGTCTTGGTGTTCACGCGGCCGGGCAGGGAGAAGCCCATCCCCTTGCCCTTCTTCTTGGCGACCTTCACCTTCTTGGTCTTCTCCGTCTTGGTGGCCTTCTGCTCGCGGACGCTGGTGGGGAACATGCCCTGCCCGCGCAGCGACTTGATGACCTCCTCGCTGGAGGCGGCGTCCATGGTGCCCTTCTGGGCCTTGCCGGCCGCGGTCATTGCTTCGTAGGCGTAGGTGGTGTTGGCCATGGCGCTCGCTTATTCCTCGGAGAGGGTTTCCCGGACCACTTCCTCGATGGTGGTCTGTCCGTCGTAGATCGCCAGCAATCCGCTCTCGCGCAGCGTGCGCATGCCACGCTTGCGGGCGGCCTGCTTGAGCACGTTGGTGCTGGCCTGGGTCATGATGAGCTCGCGCATGGCGTCGTCGACGACCATGATTTCATAGAGCGCGAGTCGGCCCTTGTAGCCGGTCTTGTTGCACTTGTCGCAGCCCTTGCCGCGGGTGAAGGTGCGGCTGGAGACATCCGAGGAGCGGAGCGAGAGCTCCATGAGCTGCTCCTCGCTGGGGATGTAGGTCTCCTTGCAGGTGGCGCAGACGCGGCGCACCAGCCGCTGGGCGACAACCGCCTCGAGCGTGGCGGTGAGCAGGAAGCTCTCGATGCCGAGATCGATCAAGCGCAGGATGCTGCTGGGGGCGTCGTTGGTGTGGAGCGTGCTGAAGACCAAGTGGCCGGTGAGGCTGGCCTGGATGGAGATCTGCGCGGTTTCAAGATCGCGGATTTCACCGACGAGGATGATGTCGGGATCCTGACGGAGGAAGCTGCGGAGGAGCTTGGCGAAGGTCAGTTCCTGGTCGGTGTTCACCTGGCATTGGATCAGCCCCTCGATGTCATATTCGACGGGATCCTCCGCGGTCAGGATCTTGGTGTCGATGGTGTTGAGCTCGTTGAGCGCGGCGTAGAGCGTGGTGGTCTTGCCGCTGCCGGTCGGGCCGGTGACGATCACGATGCCGTTGGGCTTGGCAATGAGCCCGCGCACCTTCTCCAGGTCGTCTTCGCGCAGGCCGACGCGGTCCAGGCTCAGCTGCACGTTGCTGCGGTCCAGGACTCGGAGCACGACGCTCTCGCCGAACATGGTCGGCAGCACGGCGACGCGGAGGTCGACCGGGGCGTTGTTCAGGTTCAGCTCAATGCGGCCGTCCTGCGGCAGGCGGCGCTCGGCGATGTCCAGGTTGGCCATGACCTTCACGCGGCTGACGATGGCCATCGCCAGCGATGGCGGCGGCGGCGACATCTCGTAGAGCACGCCGTCGATGCGGTAGCGCATCTTGAACTCATCTTCGAAGGGCTCCAGGTGGATGTCGCTGGCCTTGTCGCGGATGGCCTGCAGCAGCACCAGGTTGAGCAGGTTGATCACGTTGTTGTCGTTGGCGGCTTCCTGCAGCGTGGCCAGGTCGACGCTGGCGCCGCGGCCCTCGAGCGCCTGGGCGGCGTTGCTCTGCGAGAGGTCGGCGTAGACCTCGGCGAGCGAGTCCTTGGACTGGAAGTGCTCCTTGAGGATCGCGTCGATCTCATCCGGCGGCGCCACCACCGCGGAGACCTTCAGACCCATGAGCATCCGCAGGTCGTCGACGGCGCGGAAGCTCTCCGGACCCTTCAGCGCGATCACCAGCTTCTTGGTCACGGAGTCGAACTCGATCGGGACGACCTGGTAGCTGCGCGCCGTCTCCGCCGTGATCGCCTTGAGCGTGGTCTCGTCGAAGGTGCGGTCCTTCAGGGAGACGAACGGAAGTCCGCCCATGCCTGAGAGCACGATCTGAATGTCGATGGGTTGGATCAGCCCGATCTCGACCAGGATGTCGCCGAGCTGCTTCCCCTTGTGCGTCGTCTTTTGCAATTCCAGCGCCTGATGCACTTGCTCTCGCGTGACCTTCCCAAGCTTGGTGAGCGCCCGGCCGAGTCGGCGGCCCTTGAGCTCCATTTGGACAAAGCGCTCGTCGGAAGGATCAACTTTGAGTTGCTTCTCTTGCTGCATAAAGGGAAATCCTAATTGAATTCATCGTCCGAATTCTTGGAAACATTCGAATACAGATAGATCTAGTTCCCGATTATTCAATTGATAATTGCGTCATCAACCAATCGGACTTGGATCAAAACTTGGAAACGGGGGTGAAAGAGGTCCCAAAGAAACCCGAATAACTCCGTTATGCGCCACCATTATCAAGGGTTACGCCTCGGGAGCTTGGATCAGTTCCGGTCGCACAGGCCCGGCTCCGGCCTTTCGCAGACGCTCATTCAAGTCATCCGGATTGCGAGCGTTATCCACCATCTCCTCGGCCGTGATCATGCCCTTGGTGAAGATCGACCAGAGGTGCTCGTCGAGCAGCTGCATGCCGAACTTCTTGCCGGTCTGGATGGCCGAATCGATGCGGAAGGTCTTGCTTTCGCGGATCAGGTTGCTGATGGCGGGCGTGACCACCATGAACTCGTAGCCGGCCAAGCGGCCGGGCTTGTCGCTGCGGGCCAGGAGCACCTGGCTGAGCACCGCCAGAAGGCTGGTGGAGAGCTGGACCCGGACCTGCTCCTGCTGGTTCACCGGGAAGGCGTCGATGATTCGGTTGATGGTTCCGGCGGCGCCGGTGGTGTGCAGGGTGCCGAAGACCAAGTGGCCGGTCTCGGCGGCCTTGATGGCGGCCTCGATGGTGTCCAGGTCGCGCATTTCACCGACCAGGATGACGTCGGGATTCTGACGCAGCGCACGGCGCAGCGCCTCGCTGAAGCTGGGAACGTCCGACAGGGCGCCCACCTCGCGCTGATTGACGATGGATTTCTTATGGTTGTGGTAGTACTCGATCGGGTCCTCGACCGTCACGATGTGCTTCTCGAAGTTGGTGTTGATGTAGTCCAGCAGGGTGGCACAGGTGGTGGTCTTGCCGCTGCCGGTGGGACCGGTGACCAGGAAGAGTCCTCGGGGGCGGCGGATCAGGTCGCGGCAGATCTCCGGCAGTCCGATCACCTCGAAGGGCAGCAGCCGGTTGGGGATGAGGCGGAGCACCATCGCCACATAGGTCTTCTGGCGGAAGACGCTGACGCGGAAGCGCGCCGCCTCGCTGAAGCTGAATCCGAAGTCGGAGCCCCCCGCTTCCTGGAACTCCGCCTGGTTCTTTTCCGGCGTGATGGACTTCATCAGGGCCATCGTGTCATCGGGATCGAGGATTTTGGTCTGCAGGTTCCGCAGGCGGCCGTTGTGGCGGATGGTCGGCGGGCGGCCGACAGTGATGTGAAGATCGGAGGCGTCCAGCTTCACCATCACGTCGAGGAGTCGGTCGATTTGAACTGTGCTCATGGGTCGTTCCTGGGGTGGGTCGTTGGGGAGTTCCGAGGCAAATCAACCGCCGACCGTGGAAGGATCGAAGGTCTCCATCTGGGCGAACTTGGCCACCTCCGAGGGGGTGGTGCGGCCCTTGAGGATCTTCAGCTTGCCGTCTCCCAGCAGCGTGCGCATGCCGGAGCGGATGGCGGCGGCGCGGATCCGGGCGATGCCGGCCCGCTCGAAGGCCAGGTTCCGGATCTCGGCGTTCATGATCATCATTTCGTAGATGCCGCGGCGGCCGCGGTAGCCCACATTGCCGCACTCCGCACAGCCCACCGGCATCATGACCTTGTCCTTCTCGGAATCGGCGATGTTCACCAGTTGCAGGATCTTGGGATCGGGCTCGGGGTCGATCTTCTTGCACTTGTCGCAGAGGATGCGGGCCAGGCGCTGGCCCATGACGGCCTGGATGCTGCTGGCCACCAGGAAGGGCTTCACACCCATGTCCACCAGTCGCGTGATGGCGCTGGGGGCGTCGTTGGTGTGGAGCGTGCTGAAGACCAAGTGGCCGGTGAGCGCGGCCTGGATGGCGATGTCGGCGACTTCGCGATCTCGAATTTCACCGACCAGGATGATGTTGGGCGCCTGGCGGAGCATGGACTTCAGAATCGCCGGGAAGGTCAGGCCGATCTGGTCGCGGACCTGCACCTGGTTGATGCCCTTGAAGTTGTACTCCACGGGGTCCTCGGCGGTGATGATCTTCTTGTCGGGCCGGTTGAGGACGTCCAGCGCCGAGTAGAGCGTGGTGGTCTTGCCGCTGCCGGTGGGACCGGTGACCAGGAAGATGCCGTTGGGCCGGCGGATGACCTTGTTGAAGGTGTCGAGCATGTCCTGCTCGAGGCCGAGGTTGAGCAAGCCGATGCGCACGCTGTCCGGCCGCAAAATACGCAGCACCACGCTCTCGCCGTGGTAGGCCGGGCAGGTGCTGGCGCGGAAGTCGATGCTGGTGCCGTCGATGAGCATCTTGATGCGGCCGTCCTGCGGAACGCGCCGCTCCGCCATGTTCACGCCGGCCATCAGCTTGAAGCGGGCGAGCAGACCCGCCTGGTTGCGCTTGGGCAGCTTGTCGCGGAGAATGCACTCGCCGTCGATGCGGTAGCGCACGCGGACGTACTCCGTCATGGGTTCGACGTGGATGTCGCTGGCCCGGCCGCGGACGGCTTCGATGATGATGCGGTTCACCAGGCGGACGATCGGGGCGTCGTCGGCGGCATCGACGTCGATCGACTTGTCCACGCTCTTGTCGACGCTCTTGTCCACCGAGACGTCGATGGAGTCGGTGAGCAGGCTCTCCTGCTTGACGGCGCTGACCGACTTGTTGCCGATGTCCAGGAAGGCCTGCAGCTGGCGCTTGCTGGCAATGGCGGTGTCCAGTTCGGCGCTGAGGCGGAAGCGGAGCACATCGAAGAGCTCCAGGTCCATCGGGTCGTGCACCAGCAGCTTCAGGCGGCCGTTGGTCTTGGAGATCGGCAGCACCAGGTGCTTGCGCATGATCTCCTCGGGGATCAGCTCGCGGTTGATCTTGGCGCTGTCCTCGGCGCGGTCGAGGTTGAGGAACTCCATGCCGAACTGGTGGGCCAGGGCCCGGGCCACGTCCTCCTCGTTGCAGGCGCCGATCTCGATGAAGGCCTCGCCGATGCGCTTCTCGGTGCCGCTGGTCAGCTCCATCGCCTTGGCGACCTGCTCGGGCGTGACCAGCTTCCATTGCTGGAGGATCTCGGCAAGTTTGAGTCGAACCTTTCGGGCCACGCGCATCTCCTCAATTCAGTCGGAACGGGACAGTCCAGGGAACCAATCGTAGTATGCAGACCCCGCAGGCAAGCCGCAACTCATGACGCACACGAATCCCGGCCAACTTCCAACGCCACTTCGCTGGCTGCTGACCCTGGGTCCCACGCACGAGCCCATCGATCAGGTCCGGTTCATCGGCAATCGCTCCAGCGGACGCATGGGTTTTGAAATCGCCAAGGCGGCCCGGGACGCGGGCGCAGAGGTGAAAATTCTTGCGGGCCCCTGCTCGGCGGCCGGGTTGGATTCGTGGCCGAATCTCGCGCGGTTCCAGACCGCCGAGGAGCTGCGCGGGTTATTGACCGAGCAGTGGAAGGACTTCGACGTGCTGGTGATGGCCGCGGCGGTCGCGGATTGGCGCGTGGCCGGGGCGGCGCGAACCGGCAAGCTGCGCCGCAGCGCCGCGCCACCCGCGCTGCAGCTGGAGCAGGTGCCGGAGATCCTGGGCAACCTCAGCAGCCGGGCGGATCAGTTCATCGTGGGATTCGCCCTGGAGCCGCTGGCGGAGGTCGTCGACAACGCCCTCAAAAAGCTTGCCGCCAAGAAGGCCGACTGCATCGTGGCCAACTCGCTGGAGACGCTTGACTCCGGCGCCTCCGACGCACAGCTGGTCTGGCCGGATGGGCGCGTAACCACCCGCGGCGGATCGCAGACCTTCGAGCCCAAGGAGCGGATCGCCCGCTGGATCGTTGAGAGCATCGCCCCGGCGATCGCACGGAAGTGCCGCAAACAGTAATCTTTGAATTCACTTCTTCCCACCACAACAAGGAGTCAGCCATGCGAATTGGAATGATCGGTCTGGGTCGAATGGGGGCGAACATGTGCCAGCGCCTGATGAAGGCCGGGCATGAGATCGTGGCCTGGGACATGAATGCCAATTCGGTGAAGGACCTGGCTGCAAAGGGTGCCATCGGCGCCTCCTCGATCCAGGACATGATCGCCAAGCTGCCCGCCCCGCGCGCCATCTGGATGATGATTCCGACCGCCTACGTCGACGAAACGATCGCCAAGATCGCGCCGCTGCTGGCCAAGGGCGACACGCTGATCGACGGAGGCAACAGCTACTACAAGGATGACATCCGCCGCGCTAAGGAGCTCGCCGGCAAGGGCATCGACTATGTCGATGTGGGAACCTCCGGCGGTGTCTGGGGACTGGAGCGCGGCTACTGCCAGATGATCGGCGGACCCGCCGAGACGGTGAAGCGTCTCGACCCGATCTTCAAGGCGCTGGCTCCGGGCAAGGGAACCATTCCCGCGACGGAGAACCGCAAGAACCGCGCCGGCACCGCGGAGCAGGGCTATCTGCACTGCGGCAACAGCGGCGGCGGACACTTCGTGAAGATGGTCCACAATGGCATCGAGTATGGAATCATGGCGGCCTACGCCGAGGGCCTGAACATCATCAAGCATGCCGACGCGGGGCTGCACGAGCGAGAGAAGAGCGCCGAGACCACCCCCCTTCGCGATCCGGAAAACTATCAATATCAGTTCGAACTTCCGGACATCGCGGAAGTGTGGCGCCGGGGCAGCGTGATCAGCAGCTGGCTGCTGGATCTCACCGCCAACGCGCTGGCGGAAGACCCGCAGATGAGCAAGTACGCCGGCCGGGTCAGCGACTCGGGCGAAGGCCGATGGACGATCGACGCCGCCGTGGCTGAGGGCATTCCGGCGCACGTGCTGACCGCGGCGCTCTACACACGCTTCGCCAGCCAGGGCCAGGCTCTCTTCGCCGACAAGCTCTGCTCGGCGATGCGCAAGCAGTTCGGCGGTCACGACGAGCTTCCCTCGAAGCCGGGCGCCAAGGCATGAACGGCAAACCGCAATGCGACGCGATGGTGCTCTTCGGCGCCAGCGGCGACCTGGCCCACAAGAAGCTCTTCGACACCATCCAGGCCCTGATCCGCCGCAATGTGCTCAACGGCCCGGTCATCGGCGTCGCCAAGAGCAGCATGACCAAGGAGCAGATGCTGACGCGGGCACGCGAAGGGATCACCACCTATGGCCGCGGCGTGGACGAGGCCGCCTTCAAGAAATTCTCCGAGCAGTTCCAGTATGTCGATGGGGACTACGCGGACCTCTCCACGTTCCAGGCGCTCAAGAAGGCCCTGGGCAGCGCCCAGCGCCCGCTGCACTATCTTGCGATTCCCCCCGTGCTCTTCGGCGCCGTCACCAAGCAGCTCGAGGCCTCGGGGTGCGCCGAGCATGCGCGGGTGGTGGTGGAGAAACCATTCGGCCGCAACACTGCCAGCGCCAAGCAGCTCAACGCCACGCTGCACGAAGTCTTCGACGAGGCGCACATCTTCCGCATCGACCACTACCTGGGCAAGGAGGCGACGCAGAACATTCTCTTCACCCGCTTCGCCAACTCCTTCCTGGAGCCGCTCTGGAACAGCCACTGGATCAAGCAGATCCAGATCACCATGGCGGAGAGCTTCGGCGTGCAGGGGCGCGGGGCCTTCTACGACTCGACCGGCTGCATCCGCGACGTGATCGAGAACCACCTCATGCAGGTGGTGGGCTTCCTCTGCATGGAGCCGCCGGTCTGGACCGACATGGAGCGGGTGCGCGACGAGCAGGTGAAACTGTTCCGGGCCATCCGCACCCTCACCACCCGCGACGTGGTGCGCGGACAATTCGATGGCTACCTGAAGGAGCCGGGCGTGGCCCCCAACAGCATGACCGAAACCTGGGGCGCCGTCCGCCTGGCCATCGACAATTGGCGCTGGAACGGCGTGCCGGTCTACATCCGCGCCGGCAAGTGCATGCCCATGTCGGCGACGGAGGTGCGCGTGGAGTTCCACCGCCCGCCCAATGTGGTTTTTCCCGATGCGCCGCCGGGGCCCCACAATTTCGTGCGCTTCCTCTTCAGCCCGCGCATCGAGATCGGCATCAACATGCAGGCCAAGATCGACGGCGAGGTCATGGGCGGCATGCCCATCGAGCTGATGGCCGTCGACGCGCAGCCCGACGAGATGACTCCCTACGAGCGGCTGATCGGCGACGCGATCCGCGGCGACCAGGCGCTCTTCGCACGACAGGATGCCGTTGAAGAAGGATGGCGCATCGTGGAGAACATTCTGGACAACGCGGTGCCCATCATGAAGTACCAGCCGGGCACCTGGGGGCCGGAGCCCGCCAACGAGATCCTGATGCCCGAGGGCGGATGGCACTCACCGCAACTCTCGACGGCGCCGAAGGGCGGTTAGACTTCGAGCGCGGCAGGGTCGAACGCGGGTTCGACCCGCTCCGCTTCGGGACCGTGGCGGAACAGCAGACGCAGCGGACTTAAAATCCGCAGTTGAGAAATCGACGTGTGGGTGCAACTCCCACCGGTCCCTCTTGCCGGCCCGTTGACGCGGCGCTTCGACGAGTCCACGTAGGGGCATTGATAGGATGAGCCTTCCATGGGCGACGCCAAATCCCAGAAAAATCCGGCCGCCCCCCATCCGCTGGACCGCCCGCTGGTGGTGCTGGCGACAAACCAGCCCTGGGCCGCCGATCTGCTGCGGCTGGCGCTGAGCGACGCCGCCGCGCAACTCGAGATCATTCCCCGCGACGAGCATTCCATCGAGCGGATCGTGCGCTTCGCGCCGACGGTGATCGCCGTGGAGCTCTCGGAGCCGGGAGCCCAGGGATTCGACTTGCTCCGCGCCTTGGCGGCCAACGCCGACACGAAGGACACTCCCTGCGTCGCCATGGCGGCGCTGCCCGATCCACTGATCCGCACCGCGGCCTTCGCGGCCAAGGCCGAGGAGTTCATCTCTCGCATGAGCGATCCCGCCGAAGTCCGCTCGCGGGTGGGGACGCTGGCCAAGCTGGGCATGGCCCAGTCGCGGGAGCGCCAGGCCGAGGCGGAGATCAACGAGCTGCAGAAGCGCCTGAACGAGCGTGCCCATTCGCTTACCGACAGCGAGCGCCTGGTGACACATCTGCAGAAGTCGCTGGTGGTCGACGGGCAGCTGCATCGCAACCGCGTCGACGGACTGGTCGCGGTCGGCATCGAGCTCAACAAGGTGCAGGACATCCATCTGCTGATGGACCGGATCCTGAGCGAGGCCCGTCAGCTCATCGGCGCCGACGCGGGGACCATCTTCATCACCGAACAGAATGTGCTGCGCTTCGCCTACACGCAGAACGACACGCTCTCGCGGCGCTCCCCCAAGGTCGATTCGCCGCGCCTCTCCAGTTACCTGCTGCCCGCCGGCGCCGGATCGATCGCCGGATGGGTGGGCGTGAGCGGCGAGAGCATCAACATCCCCGACGCGTATGCATTGGATCCGGGCAGCCCCTTCCAGTTCGACGCCTCCTTCGACCGGCTCACCGGCTACCGCACCCAGAGCGTGCTGGCCCTGCCGCTGCGCACCAGCCTGGGCCGCGCCGTGGGCGTGCTGCAGCTGCTCAACGCCATGGACAGCGAGGGCCGCGCTCGACCGCGCTTCACCGACGCCGACCAGGCCCTGCTCTCGCACTTCGCCAGCATCGCGACGGTGGCGATCGAGCGCACCCAGCTGACCGAGAGCATCATCACCCGCATGCTGCGGATGACCGAGACCCGCGATCCCATCGAGACCGGGCAGCACATCGACCGCGTCGCCGGCATCTCCGCAGCGCTCTTCGAGGAGTGGGCGCACCGGCGCGGGCTCTCCGGCCCCGCCTTCGAGCGGCAGCGCGACCGGCTGCGGATCGCGGCGCGGCTGCACGACGTGGGCAAGATCGGCATCTCAGACACCATCCTGAAGAAGACGGAGAAGCTGGACCCGAGCGAGTACGAGATGGTGAAGCGCCACGTGCTGATCGGGGCGCGCTTCTTCCTGGACCAGCCGACGGAGTTCGACGAGTCCTCGCGCGACGTGGCCCTGAACCACCACGAGCGCTGGGATGGCGGCGGCTACCCCGGCTATGTGGACCTGGACGGCAAGCTGCTGCTGGATCCGGTCACCAAGCAGCCGCGCCTTGGCGGCAAGAAGGGCGAGGACATTCCCCTCTTCGCGCGGGTGGTCTCGCTGGCTGACGTCTTCGACGCCCTCTCGAACAAGCGCTGCTACAAGGAGGCGTGGGCGGAGCGCCGCGTGCTGGACACGATCCGCGGCGAGTCGGGCAAGCAGTTCGACCCGGAGCTGGTGGAGATCTTCTTCGCCAAGCTCTCGGTGATCCGCGACATCCGCCAGCTGCATCCGGACGCCTGAGCCAGGCGGGCCGGTGCCGCACGCGACCATCGACGGCGCTGCGGGCGCGAAGCGCCTTTCGATATGCTCCCTCCATGCGCTCCCTGCTGTGGTCGGTTCAGAACAGGCTCTTCGCGGTCGATCTGCGGCATGTGCGCGAGGTCTGCCCGGTGGTCTCGGCGCATCCGCTGCCCGCGGGCCCGCCCTGTCTGCTGGGCCTCTTCGACTACCACGGCGCCCTGATCCCGCTGCTGGACGCCGGCATTCTCACCGGGCTGGAAGCGGTCAAACCGCAATTGGGATCGCGCACGCTGCTGATCGAGGCGCTGCTGGACAATGACCCCGAGAGCGCGGGCGTTTCGATCTTCGGCCTGCGCGTGGAGCAGACGCTGGGGCTGCGCGACCTGGACGCGGGCGGCGCGTGGAATCCGGAGGGCGGCCTGCCCGGCTTCGGTCACCTGCGCGAGGTGCTCAACGCCCCCGATGGGCGCGTGCAGGTTTTCGATTGCCCGAGCGTGGCCCGAGAGCACCGCCATCTGCTGCAAGGCGCCGGCGCCCTGGCCGCAACCCCCGAACGACGGCTGGCCCCGTGAAGGAGCTGACCGCGTGGCTGGCGGCGCACACTCCGCTGGATTCGCAGCTCAACAGCTTCGTGGAGCTCTTCGCCGTCGAACGGATGCGCCTGCTGAAATGCTCCACCGCCGCGGAGTACGTCGCGCGGCTGGAGCGCGATCCGCAGGAGGCGAAGAGTCTCTTCCATCATCTCGCGCCGCCGGAGACCTGGCTCTTTCGCTACGCCGCCGCCTTCGAGGCGCTGCGCGGCGAACTGATGAAGTGCGATCGATCACGCGTGATCGAGGTGGCGAGCCTGGGATGCGCCACGGGCTCCGAGCCCTACTCGATCGCGGCGACGGCGCTTTCATGCGGATTGACCTGCGAGCTCATCCGGATCCTGGCCCTGGACTACAGCGCGGAGCACCTGGAGATGGCACGGGCCGGTCGTGCCAGCGCCGTCGCCCAGCGCACGCCGCTTCCAAGCTGGGCGACTCCATGGTTTCATCCGACAAGCCAGGGTCAGCTCCAACTTGATCCGCGCGGGCTGGAGATGATCGAGTTCCGGCAGGCGGATCTCTCCATCTGGAAGCCGGACCGCGCTTTCGACTTCGTCTTCTGCCGCAACGTGGCGATCTATCTGAACAGCTCGACGAAGAAAAGCCTGGGCGCCTTGCTCTGCTCCATGGTGCGTCCGCAGGGACTGATTTTCCTGGGGCACGCCGACTCGGCGATCCTCAACGGAACCGCGGCAAGGCGGGTGGAGATTGACAATGCATTCATCTTCGCCAAGTCGCAGGCGCCCAAGGAGTCCCGGACTCCGCCCGTCATCGCCTCACCGATGGCCCCGGCGCGTCCCTCGAGCCGAAGTGTCAAGTCCGTTGCGGCAAAGCCGATCGAGCCGCCCGCGCCTGTCGCGGATCTGCTGGCGCAGGCTCAGGCCGCCGCCGACGCCGGCGATCTGCCCGAAGCGGAGAAGGCGCTGCTGGCCCATCTGAAGCACCATCCCGGCGAGACCCAGGCGCACCTGCTGCATGGATGCGTGCTCATGGCGCGGAACCGGCACGCCGAGGCCGAGCGCTGCTTCACCAAGGTCGTGTACCTTGACCCGGCGAACTCGCTGGGACTGCTCTCGCTCGCCGCGATCGCCGATCTGCGCGGCGACGCGAAGAGCGCGGAACGCTTCCGCGACCGAGCTGCGCGCAACGCTGTGGAGCCTCACCGTGAGCCATGACCCAACCGATCAACCCGTGAGCGCCGCGGACGGACTGACCCGCCTGCTGGCGCGGCCGATCGGCATCGAGGGGCTCGCCGAGAACACCGCGGCGCTTTCGCTGAAGCGGCAGCACTCGCTCCGCGAGGAAGGCACGATCCTGCTTTTTCGAATCGGCGGCGAGCGCTTCGCGCTGCCGGCCGCCAGCGTTCTCAATGTCTTTCCCGTCGCCGCCGTGCGCAAGGTGCCACATCGAACTAGACCCCCCTTTCGCGGCCTCTGCTGCCATGAGGGGGCGATTTTGCTGACCGGCATGCTGCACGTGGTTCTGGACATGCCCGCCGACGAAACCGGCGACGCCAAGCTGCGCCGGATGATCGTGATCGGCAGCGAGGAGTCCGCCTGGGCCTTCGAGGTGGACGCGGTGGAGTGCATCCGCCGGGTCGATCCCGCTCAGTTCCGCCACGCGCCGGCGACGATTCCGAGGAACGCCACCTCCTGCACCACCGCCCTGATTCCAATGGAGGATGGGGACGCCGCACTGCTGGATCCCGACGCGATCCGCTCCACCATGGAGCGCTCCATCCAATGAGCTCCTTCGGCGGCTTCGACCTTTTCGAATTGTTCCGCGCCGAGATCGAGACGCACGGGGCGGCGCTCAACGAGGGGCTGCTGCGCCTGGAGAAGAATCCGGCCGACGTCCAGCCGGTTGACGCGCTGATGCGCGCGGCACACTCCATCAAGGGGGCGGCGCGGGTGATCGGCCTGGACCTGGCGGTCGACCTCGCCCATCACATGGAGGATTGCCTGGTCAGCATCCAGAAGAAGAAGGAGGCCTGCACCCCGGAGCGCGTGGAGCAGCTGCTGGGCGGCACGGACATCCTGACCCAGCTTTCCGCGCTCAAGGAGGCGGAGTTGCCCGAGTGGAAGTCGCGCAACGCCGCGGAGATCAACTCCCTGGTGACGGCGCTTTCGGGGGCGGCGCATGCGGCGCCCGTCGCCGAGAAGCCTGCGGCGCCGATGGATGCGGCACCAAAGGACGCGGACAACACCGCAACCAAGGATGCCAAAAACTCCGAGCCCGCCCGGGAATTCGTGGAGTCGACGCCGGTGCCGGCCCCCACGCCGCTGGCCCCGCCGCGGCCGTCGCCGAAATCATCGCAACAACCGCTGCAGACCGTGGAGAAATCCTCCGCCGCCGTCAGCCCCTCCGCCGGCGCGGCCACCGAGGTGCGCACCGTTCGGGTGAACGCGGAGAATCTGGATCGCATGATGCGCCTGGCCGGCGAGAGCATGGTCGAAGGCAAGCGCTTCCCGCAGATTCGCCGCGGCCTGCGCGAGATGAAGTCGCAGCTTCGCTTCGCGCGGGACTCCTTCGAGTCGGCGGTCAAGCGCCGCGACGCCACCGAGATCGCCAACTCCCTCTCGCGCCTGGCGGGCATCGAGGGCAGCCTGACCAAGCACGCCGAGTTCCTCGAAAATGTTTTCCGGCGGACCGAGGAAGTCGGCACCCGCCTCTACCACGAGGTAATCGGCAGCCGGATGCGCCCCTTCGGCGACGTCACCGCGGGCCACCCCCGGATGATCCGCGACCTCGCCAAGAAGCTGGGCAAGAAGGTCCAGTTCGACATCGAGGGCGCCGATGTTGCCGTCGACCGCGACGTGCTGGCGCGCCTGGAGGCGCCGCTGAACCACATGTTGCGCAACGCCGTCGACCACGGCGTGGAGCTTCCCCCCGAGCGCCTGGCGGCGGGCAAGTCCGAGAGCGCGCATCTGCGCCTGCAGGCGCGGCACCACGCAGGCATGCTCGAGGTGCGCATCCGCGACGACGGCCGCGGCATCGACCCGGACCGGATCCGCGCCAAGGTCGTCGAGAAGCGGCTGCAATCCGCCCAGATCGCCGCGGGGTTAAACAAGGCGGAGCTGCTGGAGTTCCTCTTCCTTCCCGGCTTCTCCACTGCATCGCAGGTGACCGAAGTCTCCGGCCGAGGCGTCGGCCTGGACGTCGTCAGCCAGTCGGTGCGCGAGATCGGCGGCTCGGTCCGCCTGGAATCGCAGCCGGGCCAGGGCTCGGAGTTCATCCTTTCGCTGCCGATCACCTTGAGCGTGATCCGCGCCCTGACCGTGCGGGTGTGCGGCGAGAGCTACGCCTTTCCGCTGGCCCGCATCGAGCGCATCGTGAAGGTGGACGCGGCGCAGCTGGTCAGTGTCGAGGGGCGTTTGACCTTCCAACTGGAGGATCGCTCGATCGGGCTGCTTCGCGCCGACGACCTCTTCGGCCTTCCCGCGGCGGCGGAGCCCGCCACCTCGACGATCGTGCACGTGCTGGTGCTGGGCGAGTTCGACCATCCCTGCGGCCTGGTGGTGGACCAGTTCCTGGGCGAGCAGGACCTGGTGGTGCGCAAGCTCGATCCGCGTCTGGGCAAGACCCCCTTCATCAGCTCGGCCGCGATCGACGACGAGGGCGGCGCGATCCTGATCATGGATGTCGAGGACCTGCTGCTGGGGATCCGGCGCGGGCTTTCCGAGGGCGGCGTGCGCGGGCTGGACATCGCCTCGCTGCGGCGCGGCTCGGCGGGGCGCAAGCGCATCCTGGTGGTGGATGACTCCATCACTGTGCGCGAGGTGGAGCGGCAGATGCTGGCGCGGCTGGGCTACGAGGTGCAGACCGCGGTTGATGGCGTCGACGGCTTCGCCCAACTCAAGGCCGGAAGCTTCGACCTGCTGGTGACCGACGTGGACATGCCGCGCATGAATGGGATCGAGTTCGTCAAGGCGCTGCGCCGCGAGAGCCGCTTTGCCAACCTGCCGGTGGCGATCGTCAGTTACAAGGACCGCGCCGAGGATCGCGCCGCCGGCATGGAGGCCGGGGCCAACGCCTACCTCACCAAGGGATCCTTCCAGGATCAGTCCTTCATCCAGACGATCGTGGACCTGATCGGCGAGGCGCAATCATGAAGATCGCCGTGGTCAATGACTTGAAGATCGCGCTGCACGCGCTGACCCACATCGTGCAGGGCATTCCCGGTGTGACGCTGGCTTGGACCGCGCTGGACGGCGAGGAGGCGGTGTCCAAGTGCGCCGCCGACCGGCCCGACCTGGTGCTGATGGACCTGATCATGCCGAAGATGGACGGCGTGGAAGCCACCCGCCGGATCATGAAGGAAAGCCCCTGCGCGATTCTGGTGGTCACGGCGACCATCGAGGGGAATTCCGGCCGCGTCTTCGAGGCCCTGGGCGCCGGGGCGCTGGACGCCGTCGAGACGCCGCGCTTCGAGCAGGCGCTGGATGGCCCGGGCGGCGACCCCCTGCGGACCAAGATTGCCCAGATCCGGCGCAATCAGAAGATCGAGCGGCAGCCGCCGAGGGAAGTCGCGGTGCCCGCCCACACTGCGGGCGATCGCGCGTCCGCCGCGCCGATGGTTTTGCTGGGGGCCAGCACCGGCGGGCCGCAGGCGCTGGCGACCGTGCTGCGCTCCTTCAAGTCGCCGATGAATTTCGGCGTGGTGCTGGTCCAGCATCTGGACGCGGCCTTCATCGCGGGGTTCCGCAACTGGCTGGGACAGGAGACGGGGCTGGGCATCAAGGCCGCAGCACCCGGAGACCGCGTGGCGCCGGGCTATGTCTATGTGGCCTCATCCAACCGTCACCTGATGCTCACCGCCGGCGGCGTCTTCATCGAATCGGATCAACCCGCCGACGCGCTGCACAAGCCGAGCGTTGACGCGCTGATGCTCTCCGCCGCGGGCACCTCGCTGCAGGGCGCCGCGGCGCTGCTGACCGGCATGGGCCGCGACGGCGCGGCGGGACTGCTCGCCCTGCGCCAATCGGGATGGTCGACCATCGCCCAGGACGCCGCGACCAGCGTGGTCTGGGGCATGCCCGGAGCCGCCGCACAATGCCAGGCCGCCGAGCAGGTCCTGCCCATCGACAAGATCGGACCCGCCCTGCAAAACGCCTTGACCCGAAAGCAGAATCTCCGCCATGAGTAACCCCGAAGCCGTCCGCCCCGTCCATCCCATGAAGACCATCGTGCTGCTGGTGGACGACCAGATGATCATTGCCGCGGCGGTGCACAAGATGCTGCAGTCGCAGCCCGACTGGGAGTTCCACTACTGCAACGACGGCACCAAGGCCGTCGAGATGGCGCTGGCCCTGCGGCCCACCGTGATCCTGCAGGATCTGGTGATGCCCGAGACCGACGGACTCTCGCTGGTGCCGGAGTACCGCAAGCATCCCGAGCTGGCGGAGACGCCGCTGGTGGTGCTCTCCTCGCTCGAAGTGGCCGAGACCAAGGCCAAGGCCTTTGCACTGGGCGCCAACGACTACCTGGTGAAGCTGCCCGACCCGGTCGAGGTGATCGCGCGGATCAAGCACCACTCGGACGGCTACAAGGCGGCGC
The DNA here is from genome assembly GCA_021414025.1 of Planctomycetota bacterium. Taxonomy (NCBI): domain Bacteria; kingdom Pseudomonadati; phylum Planctomycetota; species Planctomycetota bacterium. Next base: position 694,983 of record JAIOPG010000002.1, read on the forward strand.
TGGAGCGCAACGCGGCCTACGCGGCGCTGGCCGCCAGCGAGAAGCACCTGCAGGAAGAGGCCAAGCGCGCCGCGGAATACGTGCGCTCATTGCTGCCCGATCCCATCGCCAAGGGCGCCGCGACGGCGCAGTGGAAATTCGTTCCCAGCGAAAGCCTGGGCGGCGACGCCTTCGGCTATCACTGGCTGGACGAGTCGCGCATGGCGATCTATCTGCTGGACGTCTGCGGCCACGGCGTCGGTCCGGCGCTGCTGGGGGTGAGCGCCATGAACACGATCCGCGGCGGCGCGATTCCCGGCCGCGACATGCGCGACCCTGCGGCCGTGCTGGAGGGACTCAACGACCTCTACCCGATGGCCCAGCACAACGACATGTTCTTCACGCTCTGGTATGGCATTCTGGATGTCGACGCGGCGACATTGAAGTGGTGCGGCGGCGGCCATCCGCCGGCGCTGGTGGTGGGGCCGGATGGAGCGCTCACGCGGCTCCCCTCGCAGGGGCTGATGATCGGCGCCGCCACCGGCATTCCCTATGACTCGAGCGAGGTCAAGCTGCAGCCCAACTCCAAGATCTTCGTCTACAGCGACGGCATCTTTGAGATCACCAAGCCTGACAACACCATGACCTCGCTGGAGGACTACATCGCCGAGGTTGGCAAACTCCACGCCAAGCCCGACCCGCTGGCGAGCATGGTGGCCTGGGGTCAGGCCGCGCAGGGCACAGCGCAGTTCGTGGACGACGTGAGCCTGCTCGAGATCCGCTTCAATCCGTGAGCGGCATGGCTCCCCTGACCGCCCTGCTCTGCCTGGTTCCGCTGCTGCAAACAACAGCGCCGCAGCAGCCGGCCGCGGGGCCGCAGCGATTCCATTTTCAGGAGGTTCATCTTGGCGCCCCGGTGGAGATCACGCTCTACGCACAGACGGAGCCCGCCGCGCGGGTAGCGGCCAGGGCGGCCTTCGACGAGATCGCGCAATGGGAGAGCGCGCTGAGCGACTACTCGCAGGAGTCGGAGGTCGCGCGGCTGCCCAAGTCCGTCGGTGCGCCGGTGCATGTTGGACCGCGCCTGGCCAAGGCGCTTTCTTTGTCGATGGAATTCCACCTCGCATCCGGCGGAGCGTTCGATCCCGCACTGGGGCGGCTGACCACGTTGTGGCGAACGGCCTTTCGAACCTCCGCCATGCCCAGTGCGGCCGAGCTGGCCGACGCCCGCGAGCATTCGGGGGCCCGGCACATCGCGTGGGACGCGGCGGCGGGCACCGTGGCTTTGAAGTTGGAGGGAGTGCAGCTGGATTTCGGCGGCATCGGCCAGGGACTGGCCGCCGACGGGGCCATGGCGGCGCTGCGGGCGCAGGGCGTCTCCTCTGCGCTCATCGACATCAGCGGCGACATCCTCGCGGGCGATCCCCCGCCCGGCGCCGAGGGGTGGCGCGTCCGGGTCGAGCCGGAGTTTCCCGGCGGCGTCGTGCGATCTTTTGTGCTGGCCAACCGCGCCCTGTGCGTCAGCGGTGACCGCGGCCAGCCGGGGCACATCGATGGCAAGACCTTTTCGCACATCCTCGATCCCGCGACGGGCGCACCGATTGACACGCCGCGACAATCCGTCGCACTGGCGCCCAGTGCCGCGGTCGCGGACGCCCTTGCCACCATCGCCTGCGTCATGCCGACCGAGAAACTGCGGACCTTCGCGAAGCAATACCCCGACGCGGAAATCGCCATCGAGCGCAAGCCGCGCGACGGCGGAACGCAGTGGATCCAGCGCGGCAAGCGCTAGGTCAGTTTGGTTTTCCCGGGAACCCGGATCATCGGCGGCGGCGGCGCGCTGTTCATGTCCAGCTTCTCCGGCCCAAGTTTTTCCTGGCTGTTGACCACCTGATCCCAGGTCACTTCCTGTCCCGAGTAGGCCGCCATACGTCCCATGAGCGCCATGCGGCAGGAGTTGACCACGAAGCCGCCATCGTCGATGCGCTTGCCGCTGCGCAGCGCCTTGTAGAACTCGTCGTGCTCAGTCTGATACATGTTGGGATTGGGCCCGTCCGGCGGATAGGACCAGGGATGCTCGCCGATGATTTCATGCGTCGGCCCCCACCCATTAATGAACGCGCTGCCCTTGCTGCCCAGCACGGTGTCGACGTTCTCGTTGTAGCAGTCGGGCTGCTGGCGGCAGACCAGGGTGGCGCGGCGGTTGCGCGGCCACTCGTAGACCACCGCGAAGTTGTCGTAGACGTCGCCGCGCTCGGGAATATTTTCGCGCACCCCGCGGCTGCCGATGGCGGTGCAGCGCGTGGGCGGCTGGTTGCCGAAGGCCCAGTTGATCTTGTCGACGCTGTGGACCGCCTGCTCCACCAGGATGTCCCCCGAGAGCCAGACGTGGTGCTGCCAGTTGCGCAGCTGGAACTCCATGTCGCTCCATCCGCTCTTGCGCGGCTGGATGCCCAGCGGACTGGTGAGATAGTCGCTGTGCATGGCCAGGACTTCGCCGATGTCGCCGCCCAGGATGCGGGTGAAGGTCTCGCGCTCCGGCAGTGAGTAGCGCCAGCAGAATCCGCTCATGAACTGCAGCTTCTTGGCGCGGGCGTCCTCGATGCATTGCACGACGGCGCGGGCGCCGGCGGCGTCGGTGAACATGGGCTTCTCGCAGAAGATGTTCTTGCCCGCGTCGACCGCGGCGCGAAGGTGCATCGGGCGGAAGTATGGGGCCGTGGCCAGGATCACCACGTCGGCGTCGGTGGCGCAGGCCTTCTGCCCCGCGTCGAAGCCGGTGAAGCGCCGATCCGGCGGCACATCGACGCGCGAGCCCTCGGGCCGCTTTTTCAATTCCTCCAGCGCGGTTTCGATGCGGTCGGGAAAGGTGTCGGCCATGGCCCAGAGCACGACGCCGGGGTCCGCCTTGAGGGCCTGCGAGGCGGCGCCGGTGCCGCGCCCGCCGCAGCCGATGAGCGCCACCTTGATCTTGTCGCTGCCCGCGGCCTGCGCGAAGGCACGGCCAAGGACGGGCGCGGCCATCGCGGCCGCTCCGGCGAGCGCCGCGGTCTGGATGAAGTGTCGGCGGGGATAGTTGGGTTCCATGCGGGCTCCTGGGGATGGGGTGCGAGCGCGGTCGTGCCCGCCGAGGATAAGGCGTGCGCGGACTCCAAGTGAAACTATTTCGTCGAAGCGGGTTTGGAATCCGCGGGTTTGGCGGCGCCGGGCGCAGCCAGCGCGGCGGCCGGGAGCTCGCAGGCGACCCGGAATCCCGCGAAGGATCCATCGGCGAGCCACCATCGGCTGGGCGGGATCTGCGGATCCGTGGCGTTCCAATCGGGGCTGGAGGCGCGGATCGTCGAGCAGTCGACTCGCTCGATTTTGTCGTTGTAAGCCCCGCCCACCAGGACCGCCTTGCCGTCGTCGCCAACCGCCCATTCCGCGGCGTTGCCCTTGAGATCGTGGAAGCCGTTGCTCATCGCCTTGCGGGTGCCGACGCGATGGGTGCGACCGCCGGAGTTCCTCGCGAACCAGGCGATCTCCTCCAATGGAACCGCGTCGCTTGAGCCCGCCGCGCAGGCCCCCTGAAACTCGCGCACCGTGGGCAGGCGAAATTTGCGTCCCGTCTTGGCCGAGAGCCAGACGCAGAATTGCCGGGCGTTCTCCTCGCTGACCGAGATCGCGGGAAATCCCGCGTGGCCGAAGCCGCGGTCCATGGAGATGTAAGGCTTGGTCGGCCGCGCGATCGCGTCGGCCTCGGCGGGGCCGCTGCCCGCATCGCGAGAAAAGACGAAGGCGTCAAGCAGTTCCCAGGGAACTTCGGTTTTCCCCAGCAGCACCAAGGGCTTGCCATCGCCGCCGGCGGGATCCTGGATCGGCAGCAGCTCGATCTCCAGCGCCGTGCCGGAGATGTGAACCTTCACCGGGACGCGGTCCGAAGCGCTTGACGCGGACAGAGCGGCCAAGACCAGGAATGAAAGACCAAGCGATCGAGCTCGAAGAGCTCGCGGTCCAATCATTGATAACTCAGCAGCATGAGCCCGACATCGCCACCGTCGACCTCGCCCGAGCCATCCAGATCGGAGACGCAGCCTGGGCAGGGACCGAAGTCCAGCAGCAGCAGGCCCATGTCGCTTCCATCCACGACGCCGTCGCCGTTGAGGTCGGCGGGATCGAGCTCCGGACATTGCAGGGCGAAGACCGAAACGTCGTCGATCGCGGCCTCGACCAGCGAGCCGTTGATGATGTCGCGGGCCACGAACTTCAGCTTGATGCCCGCCGCGGTGACGGTGACAAAGTCGGCCACGCGGAACTGCTTCTGCACCCAGTCGTTGGCATTCTCGGTGACCGATTCGAGCAGCACCCAGTTGGCCCCGTTGTTGCCGGAGATGTAGATCGGCATGTTGTCCTCATTGGGCCCGGCGCCCTTGTCGTTGGAGTACCAGCGCCAGTAGGAGACATAGGGGTCGGTCAAGCCCGACACGGAGAGAAGCGGACTGGTGAGCGTGGTCTGTCCGCCGTCGATGTCGTTGGTTCCATCGCCGGCGCCCGCGGTGGCGTTGCCGGTGACAAAGCACTTGACGCCGGAAGTGGTGTGGTCATTCTCGGGCTGCGCGCTGGTGCCGACCGGATCGGCCCAGACCCAGATGCCGCTGGTGGCCACGGTTCCATCGGCGGTTCCGCCGATGACCCAACCGGTCGCATTGGCTTCGAACGTTTGATCGACCGTCACTTGCGTTCCAAGCGCCGAGGTGGCGCTGTAACTGCCCGCGAGCGGATCGTGAAGATCCACGGGATCGTTGGTGGTGACCGAGATGCTCCAGGAGACGGGCTCGCCGCAGGGTGTCGGCGGCGAATTCACCGCGTAGAGGCCGCCGCCCTCGGGCAGCATCGTGGTTGCAGTGGAGTTGGCGCCGACGGTGGTGGTGAGCACCACGCCGCCCGGGGTCACCGTGTATCCGGCGGTGGTGGCGACTTGCACGGCGACGCGCTGGCCCGTGGGATTGAAGTAGGCTGGCTGGCCTTCCGGATAGGAGACCGTGGCGGGCTCCTGACCAATCTTCCACACAAACAATCCACGCTCGATGTCCGAGCCGAGGATGATGCCGGAAGGCAGGTAGGGATAGTTGCTCCACAAACCGTTGAAGGTCGACGCGGGCGAGGCATCGTCGTTGGGGTAGGTGTCGAACCAGGCGACCTGCACAGGAGTGCTGGGCGTGCTGATGTCGAAGAGGCGGATGCCGCTGGTGTAGTTGGAGCAGTGCAGCAGGTTGCCCTTCACGTACTCGTTGTGGTCGATCGACGTCACGCCGGTCGTGTAGGTGCCGGCGCTGACCGGCGCCGCGAGGTTGCTGATGTTGACGATGATGCCACGGCTGTTCACGCCGAAGTTGTCCTCGTCGAGCTCGTCGTTGATGTAGGCGTACTGGCGGTCCTCGCTCAGCCAGACCTGGTGGCAGAAGGCCGCCTGAGAATAGGTGAAGCGGCCGATGACGGTGATGCTGGCCTTGTTGGTGATGTCGAGGATGTCCAGGCCGGTGTTGGTGTTGCCGCCGTTGGTGCCGCCGCAGGCGAAGAAAATTTCCTTGCCGGCGTAGGGACCGGTGGTCCAGTGGTAGACCACGCCGTCGTGGGTGTACTTCGGATTCCAGGCGGAGACGTAGGCCGGCGACGCGGGATTCGGCTCGAGGTTGTAGACGCGAATGCCGTTGGTGCTGCCGCCCATGCGATAGAGGTAGCCGGTCTGCGTGTTGATGATCATGGTGTGCGTGGCGGTGGCGCCGCCGGTGGTCACGCTGGGCAGCTCGGTCACGATGCCGTTGTCGATCTGCGAAAGGTCGAAGACCTGGATGCCGCCGCCGCCCTCGCTCACCGCATAGGCATAGGTCTTGTAGGTCTTGAGATTCCTCCACATGCTGGTGGGGCCGGTCTTGAACGACACGATGCTCGCCGATCCGGGATTGGTGACCTCGACGAAGCCCGTGCCGTTGGAGAGACCCATGAGCGCGTACTCGCGGCCCGAGGGGCTGACGTATCCCCACACGTCGTTGCCGCTGGTGTTGGAGGGATCAAAGGTATTGCAGGGAAACCAGGACATCAGTCGGATGCCGTTGGCATTGAATGCCATGGCGGCGCTGGTGGTCTTGGTCGGCTCGTCGTCGAGGCGCCAGGCCGGCCCGAAGATCGGCGGCTCCCAGTCGCGCGCCTTGAGGTCGCCCTCGTGGGCGAGCGCCATCATGATGGGAGCGATCACAGCGGCGGTGGCGAGGGCGATCAGGGACATTGTGAATGGCGAGCGAGTCTTCATGGGGTGGTCTTCGGTAGGGATCTTCAGTCAAAAGAAACGACAACCGGTCTCCTCGGGGAAACCTGGGATGACATCCTGTCAGCCGCAGTTAGTTTGACCTGAAAACCGGGGCATGTCAGCACTTTTTTGGTCTTTTTGAAAGATTTTCCGTTCAGGGACTTCGCGTCGTCGGAACGGTGATCGGCGGATTTGAATTGTAATCCCCGGTCAATCCATGCAAAAAGGCAATCAAGTCCGCGGTTTCCTGGGGCGATAAGTCCAGCCGCCGCAGCACCGACTCCGAGTGGTGGTCCAGCAGAGCCGCCCCTTCGAGCGTGCTGTAGAAGCGGATGACTTCCTCGAGCGACTTCATCTGACCCTGGTGCATGTAGGGCGCGGTTCGATCGATCTGCCGCAGGCTCGGCGTGCGGAATTGCCCCCACTGCTCCGGGTTCGCCTCGGTGGCCAGCGTCACGCGGGCCCGCGCGCCGGAAGGGTCGTCGCTCCATGTGCCGGCGGCGTTGAAGGGATCCTGGCGCAGGCGGGCCACGCCGTCGATGCGGCCGCGATCGGTGGGCAGCGCGTCGTCCGCCAGCGGCGCGCCGATGAAGTGAAACTGCCCGTCGCTGAAGGTGGGACCGTTGTGGCAGTCGAAGCACCGGGCCCGGCCGACGAAGAGCTTGGCGCCGCGGATCGCATCCACGCCGAAATCCTGCGTGGGTCCGTCGTTGCCGGCGCGGACCCTCTCGATCCAACGGTCGAACGGCGCCGGGTCGCTGCGCAGCATCCGCTCGTAGGCGGCAATCGCCTTGCCGACCTGGGCGAAGGCCTTGTCGATCTCGTGAGGTTGGTCCGACGCGGGAAAGGGACCGAAGACACTGCGATATTTGCCGTGGAGCAGCGGATCCGCGGCAATCCGCTCCATCACCTCGGCGCGGGTCAGACCCATTTCGCTGGGCGTCTCGAAGGGATGCAGCGCCTGGCTCCACAGGGAATCCGCGCGTCCGTCCCAGGTCAGCCACTTCTGATGGGCGACGTTGAGCAATCCCGGCGTGTGCCGCGTGCCCTTGCCGAGACCCACGGCGACATCGAGCCCATCGGTGAAGTTCATGCCCGGCTTGTGACAAGTGGAACAGGAGACGGTGCCGTCGCGACTGAGGTTGGCGGAGAAGAACAGGTCATGTCCAAGAGCCGCGGCTTTCGGATCGTCGGACCAGCGATTGGTCGGATCGGGTGGCGGCGGCGGAAGCGGCGAGAGCGTGAGGAGCTGCTGCTTCTCGCGAGAACTCAGCACCACGGGCGCGGCGCATCGGACTTGAGTGAAGAGCACAAGCGCCAGAAAGATGGAACGAGATCTCATTCCAGTTCGAGCGTGGCCTGGTTGCGGCGCACCCGCCCGTCCTTCTTGAGGTCGAAGATCAATTCCCAACGGCCCGGCATGTGGAACAACAACGGTTCGGCGCGCCAATGCCCTGGAGAAACCTGGGTCACTTTGGGAACGACATTCATGCCATGGTTGTGCTGGGGCATCTCGGCGTCGCAGCGAAGCTCGTAGCCTTCAAGCGGCTTGCCATCGGCGTCGACCGCGGTGACTTCCAGCGCGAAAGGCTCCGCCCGCGCGATGGGCTCCACCGCCTTCCAGGTCATGGTGCCGCCGGATTGCAGGTTGAATGATCCATGGCCCGCCTTGAGCAGCGCGATCCATGAAGCTCGATCCGCCTGAGCCTTGGCTTCCACCGCAGCATCAGGCATGCCGGGTTGCGGGGATGGATTCGCGGCGCGGCTCTTGCTGAGCGTGAAGGAAGCCTGCCAGGAGCCATCGCGACCGAATCGCTGCAGTCGATGGTTTCCATAGTCGACCACATAAACCGATTTGCCGTCGCCGGTGTCGACGCCGGCGGGAAGCCAGAGCGAGCCATTCTTGGCGGCCTCGATGCCGTCGAAGAATTTCTCCGGAGCGCGCGGCGGCAGGCCGAAGGTGCGGATCACCTTTCCCTGCGGATCCAGTTCAATCAGCGCGTCGTCGGCCGAGTCGCTGACATAGACATGGCCATCGAGGCCCGCGGCGATCCCCTGCGGCGAGCGAATGCTCTCGGGCAGCGTCATGACCGACGCGCCCTTCGGGCTCCGCCGCTCGATGGCGCCGGGCCAGAGCAGAAGAATTTCGTTGGCGTCCGCATCAAAGGCCGACGCGATGACCTTGCCGCGAAGGTCAGCCGCGCGCGGCCGCGCATCGCAAAGGGATGTCTCGCCGTTGGTCGTGACCCACGCGATGTCGCCGCTGGCGAAGACGACACCCGCTCCCCTCGTCTGCGAAGTTTGGGGCGAACCCGCCTTGAAAATGAGATCCACGGGACGGCTCTTTGAAAGTGAGCACTCCTTTCGCACTTGGACGAGATCGATGGATTCGTCGAGCACGGCCATGAAGGCGTCGAAGGCCAGCTCCCGGGAGAGGTCGCGCTTCAGACGCCAGTGCTCCACGCGGTCGACCAGCGCGTCCAGCACCCAGACGCCCATGCCGTCGGCGTCCGTCTGCACCGACACCGGACGAATGAAGCGGCCGGGCTTGTCGCCGTTGCCTCCGAGCGTCGAAACATAGATCGGGGGATCGCTTCGCGTGTCCCAGAGCACCACCGTTCCGCTCTCGGGCTCCCACGCCGCCACCAGGCTGGAGCAGGAGGAGACATCGACGCCGAAATGACTGCTCACGCCCTCGCGGCTGGGCATTGGCGGCCGCACCGGCGGCTGCTCTCCGGCGCGCAGCGGACGAAAGACCTGCACGCGCCGCTCGAAGCCCTCGCACACCGCGACGCGCCCTGTCTTGGCGTCGATGGCGATCGCGGTCGGGTAGTGGATCTTGCCCTTGCCTTCACGCGGCCGCAGAGCGTGCAAGCCGAAGACATCGCGCAGCGCCCCCTTCCAGTCCAGTCGCGTGATCCGGTGGCCGAGACGGTCGCTCACCAGCGGTCCGCCCGCGTCGAAGGCAATGCTGTAGGGCTCGATGAACTGGCCGGGGAAGAATCCGCGCTCGCCGGTAGCGAAGGAAGATCCATCAGCGGCGAGGCAGACCACGCGGCTGTGGCCCGTGTCTGCGACCCACAACGAACCATCCGGCGCGAAGGCCAGAGCTTCGGGAGCGAGCCATCCACCCTGCTTGATGACCACCGGCGTCGGTTCGCCATTGCCCAGCGGCATGCGGAAGACCGCGTCCTGGTCGCGCAGACACCAGGCGATTTCCTTGTCGTTCGAAGCGATGGAAGTGGCATTGGCGGGCACGCTTTGCGGAATCGGCGCACTTTTGTCCAGGCTTCGAAGCGCGATGCCATCCGATGCCAGGGCAATCGGCCCGCTTGAAAGCAATTCGCAGGGCTGGTCGGACACGCTCGTTGTCGACATGGCCCCGGGCGAAGTCAAATCGACGCGGATGACACCGCGACGACCTGCGGCGATGAGCAGCGTCCCATCGCCGTCAAAGCGGACGCCTTTGGCTTCGGCGATTTTTTCGACCGTTCCCTCGTGGACGTAGGCCTCGCCGGCGCGGAGTGCACTCGAAAGCATCAGCGTGAGCAGGAAGGCGAGCAAGGGAATCCGCATGTCGATGAGTCTAGGAATGATTCCAGCCGCGTGCGAAGTGGTTTGTTGGTAGAAATTCACTCGGATGTCGATCGAATCGAAACCCATGCGTCGCCGACGAGTCTCATGGACGACCGTCTGGACGACCGTCGCCGCCATCCTGGTCGTTGGACTCCTCTTGTATGGCGCGGCTGGCAGCCTGGACGCGCGCATGCACACTCTGACCGCCGAGAACTCGCAGCACGCCATCACCCAGGTCTGTTCGAACTGGCTCGTGGGGTGCCTGCCCTTCGCGGCGCTCCTGCTGGCCATTGCGGTCTTCCCCGCGATCCCTTTCCTGGAGCACTGGTGGGAGCGCAACACCAGCAAGCTGCTGGTGAGCAGCCTCATGGGTTTGGTGGCGATGGTGTGGCTTGAACGCGCGGTGGGGGACACGGCCTTCATGCTCACCGCGCTGATGCATGGATTGCACGAATATGTTCCCTTCATCATTCTGCTGCTGAGTTTGTTCGTGATCGCCGGCGGCATCTCCCTCGGCGGGAAATTCGTCGCCACGCCCTACATGAACACGGCGATCCTGGCGGTCGGCGCGGTGCTGGCCAACCTGCTGGGCACCACCGGCGCCAGCATGCTGCTGATCCGGCCGCTGCTTTCGGCGAATTCCCACCGAACATGCCGCACGCACACGGTGGTCTTCTTCATCTTCCTGGTCAGCAATTGCGGCGGACTGCTTTTGCCGATCGGCGATCCCCCGCTTTTCCTGGGCTACCTGCGCGGCGTCCCCTTCGAATGGACCCTGACCCTGTGGAAACCCTGGCTCTTCGTCAACGGCCTGATCCTGGCCGTGTTCTACGCGGTGGATCTGCGCCGCTGGAAGCAGGAGGGATTCCACGGGCACCGCGAAAGCGCGGCGCCGGGACGCCGCCTCACCGTTCACGGCGAATCCAACGCCATCCTGTTGATTCTTGCGGTTCTCGCGGTGGCCACGATCGCGCCGGGCAAGCCCCTGCCCTTCCTTGAGGCAACCGCGCCGGAATTCCTGCGCGAAGGCGTGCTGCTGCTGCTGACGGGATTGAGCTGCGTGATCACGCCGATGAGAGTGCGCAAGCTGCAGGGATTTTCCTTTGGCCCCATTCTCGAGGTCGCCGCGATCTTCTCCGGCCTCTTCATCGCGATGCAGATTCCGATGATGGTGCTGGGCGCCAAGGGCGGGGAACTCGGCATCGAAACGCCGCTCTCATTCTTCTGGATCACCGGCGCGCTCTCCAGCGCGCTGGACAACGCCCCCACCTACGTCGTCTTCCTGGAGGTGGCGCGGAGCCAGACCCCGCAGCACCTCGCGGAGGGAACGCTGGCCCTGGTCGGCGGCGAATTCGTGCGGAGCAATCTGCTGGCGGCCATCTCCTGCGGCGCGGTTTTCATGGGGGCCATGACCTACATCGGCAATGGTCCCAACCTCATGGTGAGGGCGATCGCGGCGAAGGAGGGCGTGGTCATGCCATCGTTCTTCCGCTACATGCTTTGGTCCTGCGGCGTGCTGCTGCCGATCTTTGCGGCCGCGGGTTACTTGTTCCTGCGCTGAATCACACCCGCCTCAGGAGCTCGGTTGATCCTTCTTCGGTGATTCGGCCGGAGGGACGGCCTCGGGTTTTTCTTCGTCGTCGCCTTCGCGCTTCATCATGGCATAGATGATGGACTGGGCGACCACGCTCTCCCCGACCAGCCGACCGACGCGCGAGCTGGCGGCGTCGAGATTGCGGATCTCGCCGCGGTCGAGGTCACTCTCGAAATCCTTCAGCGCGTTCTCCACCGCCAGCATCATGCTGGCCAGCACCGCCCACTCTTCGCGGGTGTCCGGCCAATACTTGCTTGAGCGCACCAGATCGACCGGGAATCGGATGCGCCAGCCCTCCGGCGTCTCGGCCAGCGTGAGCGCGCCGGAAAAAATCGGCTGCCCGTCGTAGCTCAGGGAGGCGGTGCCGTCACCCAAATCCGTGGCCGTCAGCCTTGCCCGCTGCGCCACCAGCCACGCGGCGGGATCGGCGATGGCGACCACCGTCAGGTCACGCGTCGAGGCCTGGCCTTTTTTGCCCAGGATGGCGCCGACTTCCTTTTCCACCTGCGACGGGAAGCGATCGCGCAGATCCGCCGCGACCTTCAGCAGGCGAGCCAGCATGTCCCCGGCCTTGGCCTTCACTTCGGCGATGGCGCTGGCCTCGGTCACGCCGTCGTCGAAGGTGATGTCGCGGGCGGGAATCTCCAGCAGCATGGGCAGGTCCTCGGCGCGATTCTTGGTGGCCATTTCCGCGGCGGCGTCAAGCATCGCCTCGGGAGTGCTGGTGTCGTACTTGGGCTTCTTGCATCCGGCGATGCAGGCGATCAGGCAGAGCAGGATGGAGATTCGGCAGCGCGTCACGCGGCAAGTCTAGCCGCGGAACATGGCCTATTATCCACTCCCGATGTCCGTCATCGAGATCCACGTCAACGGCGAAGCCCGAACCTGCGAATCCGTGCGCACGGTCGCGGAGCTGCTGCACCACCTGGGGCGCGGCGGTGCGCCGTGCGCCGTGGAGGTGAACCAGAAGCTGGTTCCCAAGTCACAGCATCCCGCGCACCCGCTGAAGGATGGCGACCGCGTGGAGCTGGTGACGCTGGTCGGCGGAGGTTGACATGAGCGGAACCCTGGATCAACTCACCGACGTCGCTCCTTCGCCGCTGCAGGTGGGAAGTTTCACGCTGCGCTCGCGTCTGGTGGTGGGCACCGGCAAGTACAAGGATTTCGAGCAGATGCGCCTGGCCATCGAGGCCGGCGGCGCCGACGCGGTCACGGTCGCGGTGCGCCGCGAGCGCCTCTACGACAAGGAGGGGCGCTCGCTTCTTGATGCATTGCCGCTGAACCGCCTCTCGATTCTGCCCAACACCGCGGGGTGCTTCACCGCCGCGGACGCAGTGCGGGTGGCGCGACTGGGCCGCGATCTGCTGGAGCAACTGGGCAATCCCGGGCAGCGCTGGGTCAAGCTCGAGGTGTTGGGTGACAAGTCGACGCTGCTGCCGGATCCGGTGGGCACACTCGAAGCCTGCGCCGAGCTGGTCAAGGATGGCTTCGAGGTGCTCTGCTACTCGAGCGACGATCCAATCGCCGCTGTACGGCTGCGCGACGCCGGGGCCACCAGCGTGATGCCGGCGGGAAGCCCGATCGGCTCGGGCCGCGGCATCGCCAACCGCGAGGCGATCCTGATCCTGATCGACCTGCTGAAGAACCCGGCGCATGGCGGCAGCGCCAGCTATCCGGTGATCGTCGACGCGGGCGTGGGCACGCCAAGCGACGTCACCCTGGCGATGGAGCTTGGTGCCGACGGCGTGCTGCTGAACACCGGCATCGCCCACGCGGCGGATCCGGTTCAGATGGCGCGAGCCATGCGGCTGGCGCTGGAGGCGGGCTATTTCGGCTTCCGTTCCGGCCGCATACCGCGGAAATTGCTGGGCACCGCCAGCAGTCCCTGGTCGGGAACGATCACGCACATTCCCGGAGAGTGAGCGCGGCCGAATGCATCGGCGTCACAATCTTTGCGTTGATGCAACCGCGCCGCGCGGTCGCGGCGATCACTTGGTCTGAGCCACGGGCTTGGCCGCATCGGTCATGAGCCCGCGCAGAATGCCCAACCCCTCGGCCAGCTTGGTGCGCGACACCGCGTAGCTCAATCGGAAGTGCGTGTCGCGCTTGCTGAAGACGCCGCCGGGGATCACCAGCACCCGCTGCGCAATCGACTGCTCGACGAATTGCGACGCCGTCATCTTCAATCGCGGCGGCACCTCCACAAAGGCGTAGAACGCTCCGCCCGGGCGCACCACCTTGGCCACGCCTTCGAAGGCGTCGAGCACCATCTGGCGGCGCGCCTCATACTCGGCGAGCACGGGCGAGAGATCCTGGTCGAATGCCGGCAGCACGCCCCATTGAAAGGGCGAGGGCGCGCAGACGAAGGTGCTCTGCTGCAGCTTGGAGATTTCCTGGATCAGCCGCGTGGGTCCCGCCGCGTAGCCCAGACGCCAGCCGGTGCAGCCGTAGGATTTTCCGAAGCCGCGAATCACCAGGCAGTCGCGGGTCAGGCGCCCCGGCGAGGGGCAGACGCCATTCTCGCGCGCCTCGGGATAGCAGATCTCGTCGTAGATCTCGTCCGAGATCAGCAGCACGCCGCGGCGCTTGCAGAGGTCCACCAGATCGGCGACCTCCTTGCCGGTGAGCACCGCGCCGCAGGGATTGCTCGGGCTGTTGAGCAGCACCGCCTTGGTGCGCGGCGTGATCAGCGGCTCCACGCGCTGCGCGGTCATGCGGAAGTCGGGGTAGGTGTCGCAGAGGACGCAGTTGGCGCTGAGCATCTTGCCGACCTGCGGATACATCACGAAATAGGGATCGGGTGAGATGAACTCGTCGCCGGGATCCAGCAGCGCCATCAGCGCCAGCAGAATGCCGCCGCTGGTGCCGTTGGTGACCACGACGGAAGTGTCGGGATCCCCCTCCGCCCAGCCGAAATCCTCGGCGAGTCGTGCCCGGATGGTCGAAAGCAGCTGCGGGATCCCCTGGGTGACGGTGTAGCCGTTCTTGTTCTCGCGGATGGCGGCGATGGCCGCTTCCTTCATCTCGTCGGGCACGGGAAAATCCGGCTGACCGATGGAGAGGTTGATCGGGTTGGGCATCTTCATGCCCAGGTCGAACACCTTGCGGATGCCCGAGGAATCGACCGAGCGACTTCGAGCTGAGAGAAGTCGGTCAATCATCGCGGATCACTCGTGCGGCGCGTCGGGGCAGGATCACTTCTTGCCGGCGGGGGCCGCGGCCTTGGCGCCCGCGGCGGGCTTGGCTCCGGCGGCGGGGGCGGCGGCCTTGGCTCCGGCAGCAGGCTTGGCGCCGGCGGCGGGCTTGGCTCCTGGGGCGGCAGCGGCGGCATCACCCTCGGCTCCGGCAACCGCTTCCTTCTTCGGCTTCTTGCTCACGGTGGCCTTGATCGAGCGGACCTTCACGGTGCCCAGCACGGACTTCTGCTCCACGTCGAAGCGACCCTCCAGGGTCAGCCGCGCGATGCGCTCGGCGCGGGTGAGCACGTTGCGATGCTGGTTCAAGGCGCCGGACTTGGTCTTCAGACTTGGATGAATGCTCATGGCAGAAACTTCCGATGTCGTTCGAGGTGGAGGCTTCCGCTGCGCCGAACGAGGAGCTCAGCGGAAGAGTTCGAGATAGGCGTCGGAGAAATCCCGGTTGCCCTTGGACTGGGCTTTCCAACGCTGGCCGACCGACTTGACTTTCGCGAGAAGCTCCTGCCCTTCCTTGGTGTCGAGAGCCGCTTTGGTTCTCAAGCCGGGCAGGACGATCACTTTGCGCGATTTGGCATTATTGTCGGAAACCAAGTACGCGGCAAGCCCCTCGGCCCTGCAAAATGCGAGCATATTGTCCGCCTGGTCGCCGGAGGGGCGGGCCAAAGTGAGGTAATTCACGCCCTTTTCGCGGGGATCCACCGACGGTGCCGCGGGGGGCGCGTTCCTGGTGTCCGACTTCGAATCCGTCTTGGCCTCGGTTTTCGGATTGGATTTCGTGCCGGGCGCGTTGTTCGCGGAGGATTTCGGCGGCGCGCTTGTGGTCGCTGGTGCGGCGTTGGAGCCCGCGGATCCATTCTCCTTCAGAGGATCCTTCACCATCTTGTTCATGGCCAGCGTCTTGTCGTCGTTGATCTTGGCGGAGAAGCCCTCGGCGAATCCGGAGGAGCGGCCGCGTCCGACGCCGAAGATGTAGGCCAGCACGGCGAGTCCGATGATGGCGATCAGCAGCAGCCAGAGGAATCCCACCGGCACACGGATCGAGCGCGTCGCGTCGGCGCCGAAGGGCGAGGAGCTCGGCGTGCTTCCGCCCGAGAGTCCGCCGCCCGCGGAAATGGATCCGCGTCCGCCGCTCTGGGTCAGTTCGTACAGGGTGGGAGTGCCGCGTCGCCTCATGGCCGTGAGTCTACCCTTCCCGAACCGTTCGTCCCGCCACCACCGTAGCCGCCGCCATTTGCTCGATGTGGGTGAGCGAGACCTGCCACGCGTCGATGCCGCGCTGGGCGGCGAGCTCCGCGGCGCGGCCGCGCACCGTGAGCATCGGCGAGCCGTCGGCGCGGTGCGTGCACTCGATGTCGGTCCAGGTGATCCCCTCGCGCAGCCCGATGGAGAGCGCCTTGAGCGCCGCCTCCTTGGCGGCGAAGCGCGCGGCGAGGCGCTCCACGCGGCGCTTGGGACCCGAGGCGGCGTACTGCTGCTCGGCGGCGGTGAAGACGCGGTCGAGGAAGCGCTCGCCATGCTCCTCGATCATCCGCGCGATGCGGGCGACCTCGACCAGGTCGATGCCGACGCCGACAACCTGCATGGAGGGAATCGGAAGGCTCGTCATGGATTCACCGCGGGCAGAAGATCGTTCCATCGCTTGACGCAGCGGGCGCATTCCTCGGCGGGCTGTCGCCACGCACGGCAGTCGATCACGGGCAATCCGCGGAAGCCGCAGGTGTCCAGCGCGATCCGGTAGGCCAGTGCGTCGAGGCGCCCCTGCCCGATCGCCCCGCGCTGTCCGGTCGCGTCGATGTCGTTCACCCGGGCCGCCACCAGGCGCGAACCCGCCTGCGAGACTTCCTGGGCCGGGTTTTTTTGCTCGAGCAGGATCGCGGCGGGGTCGATGCCGATGCCGCTCAAGTCGCTGGCCTTCGGGCGGGTGAAATCCGCCATGGGCACGCCGCGCCGCGCGGCCTCCTGGGCGATGGTCTTGGCGAGGTCCGGATCGCCCGGCATGAAAAAGCTCACCGGCATCCGGTTCAAACCCTCCGCGAAGGCGATGGACTCGAAGAGCGCGGTCATGGATCGCTCCACCGTCTCCAGCTGCGCGAAGCGCTCCAGCGGAATGAAGCAGTCGATGCCGGAGGCGGCCAACTCATGTCGGCGCAGCGTGGCCGCGACATCGCGGCGGGCGCCGATGTCAAGCTCGCGCGGCCGCAGCCCGGGCTGCGAGGCGTCGAACTGAACGCCGGCGACGTTCAGGCGCACCGCCTGGGCGAAGCCGCCGGGCGAAGGACCCAGCGCCGCCAGGGTGACCGCGAGTTGAACGGGAGGCGTCCGCACGCGTGCGAGTCTATCGGTGGAACTACCATGCCGAGGACGATGGACGCGAAGGTGAAAAAGAAGCCGGCCACCGAGGTTGCCCGGGCGCAGAAGTTGCTCGCGGCGCTGCGGCGACGCTATCCCGACGCCCGCTGCGCGCTGCACTGGAACAAGCCGCATGAGCTGCTGATCGCCACGATCCTGAGCGCCCAGAGCACCGACGTCGGCGTGAACAAGGCCACTCCCGCTCTCTTCGCGCGCTTCCCATCGCCGCGGGCTTTCGCCGACGCGACGCCGGCGGACATCGAGCCCTTCGTGAAGACGCTGAACTTTTTCCGCAACAAGGCAAGAGCAATTCATGAGAGCATGAAGATGGTGTGCGAGCGCCACCGCGGCGAAGTGCCGCGCACCATGGAAGCCCTGCTTGAACTTCGCGGCGTGGCCCGCAAGACCGCCAATGTGGTGCTGGGCAATGCCTTCGGCATGAACGAGGGGGTCGTGGTCGACACGCATGTGGGACGGCTGGCGCGGCGGATGAAACTTTCCCGACATGAGGATCCGGTCGACGTGGAAGCGGACTTGATGGGCCTCTTTCCCCGGGAGCACTGGTGCCAATTGAGCCATCTGCTCATCGACCACGGACGCAACGTCTGCAAAAAGCGCGGCGGAAGCTGCTCCGAGGATTCCATCTGCAAGGAGTTCTGCTCGGAGGCCAAGAGGGCCACACCATTACCTTCGATGGCGCAAGACAAAAAGGGCCCGTCACGCCCGAGGAAACCTAGGTCTTCGAAGCGGGCTTCGGCTCGCCCTCGTCGGGGGTGAATTCGGCCACGCCCATCCCGCCGAAGTGGCTGACCCAGACGGCCCCCAGTCCGGTGCGCAGCGGATGAATCCACAGGATCGGTCCGGGCAGGCGAAGCTCACCGCGCTTGACGATGATCAGCGCCCCCGTGGTCACGGCGGCCCCGTCGCCCTGCGAAGCGGGCTTCAGCACGGTGATCCCATCGGTGTGTCCCACCCAGAGATCGCCATCCACGGAGGTGAGCACGCAGGCGTAGATGTTGGGCGGCAGCTCCCACTCCGTCTCCGCCGTCGATGACTTGAAATGAATCTTGCGCCCCGCCGTGACGGGATTCACGCCGTCGCCCTTGTCGATTTCCGCTTCGGCCCAGGCCAGCGTGACCTTGGTGTCGGCGATGGTGGTCAGCGACACGGTCTTGTCGGAGAGCGTGGGCTTGCCGCGGATGGGATAGAGCCAGAATCCCTCGCTGCTTCCGGCGAGGACGCGCCGTCCGTCGAAAAGGGATTGCTCCAGGCGGCCCGGCTCGCGCACCGCGTCGGTGAACGTGTCGCCCGGACCGTCCTTGTCGTCGTGCAGATGAAAGACGCCGCGGCCAAAGGAGCCGGTGACGGCGTAGAGATTGTCCGAAAGCGGCGCCAGATCCCTCGCGCCCTTGACCGAGGTGTACATCGGCGACTCGAGCTTGCCCCCCTTCACGTCCCATGACGCGATTTCGGTGTCGAAGATCGCCCAGACCCGCCCGTTGGCCACGACCAGGCGGCGAAGGATTCCGCGGATCGGCTCGCCGGCGACTTCGCGCAGGTCGGCATTCATGAGCCCCACCGTCGCGCCTTCCTTGCCCTGCAGCGCGAAGGCGAATCCACCCGGCAGACCGGCGCTGGCCGGCAGCGGCTCCAGCATGCTGGCGGCGCCGAGGAAGCGGTTGTCCTGCAGCAGCTGCACCCGCCGCGCCACCGGCGCCGCGGGTCCGTGCTTCGTGTCGACCACGCGGCCCACCGTCGCCTCGCCCGCGAGCAGCTTCTCGCCATCGGCGGCCCGCACCACGCCGCCGTCGCCCGAGATGTAGAGCATGTTGTTCACCACGCGGATGGAGCGCGGGCGGATGCCCAGCTCCTTCGCGGTGACGAGGTCGATCAGCACCGGCAAACGCGGCGAGGAAATGTCCCAGCGGACCACGGCGTCGCCGTCGACGACCGCCACCAGGTCGCCATGCCAGAGGGCGATGTCGGTGATGGCGCCGCCCTCGCCGTTGGGCTCGATGCGCTCGCTGCGCAGGGGCTTGGTCCCCCGGCCTTCGAGCACCATCAGCTGCGATCCGAAGCCGACGTACCAGAGGCCGTCGTTGACCAGCAGGCAATCCTGCGTGCCCCCGACCTGATGGGTCAGCTTCAGCGTCTTGGTCCGCCGGTCGACCCGGTCCTCCTTGACGTAGTTCTCCAGGCAGCCCCAGAGGGGGAGCATGCAGAGTGCCAGGATGAGCAGCGGCCGGCGCATCGGGGAAAGGTATCCGCTGGCAAGCCCTTGGGGAACACGCGGCCAGGTCGTGCGTGCCGGAGGCGATACGCTGTGTCCGTGGACACCAAGACCCGAATCGATCATTTGAAGAAGCTGCACGCCGCGGACCCCAAGGACGACTTCTGCATCTACAGCCTCGCCCAGGAATACGCGGGATCCAATCAGCTGCCGGAAGCCATCACATGGTTTGAAAAACTTTTGGCGGAGCATCCCGCCCACGCCTACGGCTACTACCACTACGCCAAGGCGCTGGAGCGCTGCGACCGCGCCAAGGACGCGCTGGCGGCGCTGCAGCGCGGACTGCAGGAGGCGCGGAAATCCGGCGATGCCAAGGCCGCGTCGGAACTCGCTTCCTACCTGGACGAGCTGACCCCGTAGTCGCAGCGGAGCTTGGACATGGCCCACACCATCGAACTCGTCACCTTGCATGCGAACGATCCCGGACTGGTCTACTGGTTCGTCGACGGCCGAAGGTTCGGCCCGCTGCGGCGCGACTACGCCGACAAGCTGGGCATCCGCGCCGGCGCCTCATGGAACAAGGCCCGCGCGCAGAAGGTGGAGCATCTGGCACAACTGCAAGCGTGTCACACGGCGGCGCTGTCCCTGCTGGCGCGGCGCGATTACACGCAGGCGCTTCTGCTGGAACGGCTGGGGCGCCGCTGGCCCGACGCGATCGCCGAAGCCACCGTGGAGCAGATGCGCGCCGCGGGCTGGGTGAACGACAAGACCTATGCCGTGCGCCGGGCGGCCAAGTTGTCGGAGCGCAGGATCGTCTCGCGCGAGCTGCTCGGGGCGCATTTGGCCAGCGAGGGCGTGCCCGAGACGATGGCGGAGCGCGCAGCGCACGGCGCGGCGACCTCGGAAACGCAGCTCGGCGCCGAGGCGAAGCGACTCGCGCGATCCGGGAAGTCGCCTGCGGTGATCGCCCGGAAATTCGCCCGCGCCGGTTTCGATGTGGATACGATTCAGTCGGCTTTCTCGAAAGCCCGCATCGCATGGGACCCCGATTCATGAACTCTGTTGCCATCACGTGCGCCGCGACCCTTGCGCCGCTGCTCTCCATGCTGGGCGGCTGCCAGAACCAAACCAACACGCTCACCCACGCGGGCGACGATCCGACACCTGATCTGAAGAGCCCGATGCCCTCGACCGCCGCGGCCAAGCCGAGTCCGGCGAGTCTGCGGGGGCTGGACCGAAGGAATTGGGAGACGCAGCAGGTCGACGCGCCGCGCGGACAAGTCCAGGTGCAGCCCAATTACTCGGAGCCGCTGGTGCTCAACGGAACCGCTTCGCGCGACGGCTACCTCTTTCCCAACGCACACGATTCCCTCTACCTCTCCAGCAGTGTCGGCGCCGCTGCGATGGAAGGAGCGGCCCAGGTGGTGTGGCCCGGAATCCTGATCGTGATCTCGCCGGTTCGCATGGCCGTCGGGGAGCCGCCCTGGCTCACCGTCGAGCAGCCCCTGATGGCAGTCGGCGTGCTTCCTCCGAGCCAGACCCGCGAGGATCCGGCGCTGTGGAAATGGGTGACGGTGCAGCCGGACACCACGGCGCCGACCAAGCCCTCAACGACGATGAACGCGATCGGCGGCGCCGCGCCGGCGAAGTCTCCAGAGCCGAAGAAGCCATGAGCGCACCGGTCGAACCTCGCGACAGCTTTCAGATGGACGCGCGGGGACTTCCCAGCGGATATCCCTTGCGCCCGGATTGGGAGATCACGCCGCGCGACTATGTCCGGCGCAAGGCCGCCGGCGAGCGCTTCGTGCTGGTGGATGTGCGGCCGCAGCAAGCCCGCGAGATCGCCCTGCTGCCGGACTCGCTGCATATTCCGCTGCCGGAACTTGAGGCGCGGATCGACGAGTTGCAGGAGATCGACGGTGCCTGCGTTGTGACCTTGTGTCACCACGGCGTCACCAGTCTCCGCGCTGCGGCCGTGCTGCGCCACGCCGGTGTTTCCAACGTCTACAGCATGGCCGGCGGCATCCATCTCTGGAGCGTGGACATCGATCCCGCCGTTCCCATTTATTGACCCCCGTGCTGATTCCCCGACTTTTCATTGGTTCCCTGCTGATTGCAGCGCTTCTCGGGTTGCTCTACGCCGACGAGCGCCTCGCCGGAAGCGCGGCGGCCTGGCTTCCGGAGGGGCGCGTTCCGCCCGGCGCGCTGCTCTTCGCGGCGTGCCTGGTGCTCATTCTCCCGTTGCTCTCGCGCGAACTTTCGCGCCTGCTCCGCGCCGTCAACCCGGAGGCGCCGAGCGATGCGATGACCTGCGGCATTGCTCTGCTGGCCTTCGCCACCGCCAGCGCGCAGGCCTTCCACTGGGACCTGCTCTACGCGGTCGCGGGCGGACTGCTGCTGCTCACGCTGCTGCCGGCGCTGGAGCCGCTGCTGCGTCGGCGATATTTCGAGAGCCTGACCCGGATCGGCTACTGGGTCCTGATCTCGGTCTGGATCGGCTGGCTTCCCGCGTGCTGGATCGCCGCCCGCGCCACGCTTCCGGCGTGGGCGCTGGCGTGGGCCGTGCTGGCGATCAAATCCGGCGACATCGGCGCCTACTTCACGGGAATCCTTGTGGGCCGCCATCGCCTGGCCACCTGGGTCTCGCCCAAGAAGAGCATCGAGGGACTGATCGGCGGCATCGCGCTGGGCGCGGCGGTCGGCGCATGGCTGGCCCATGCGCTGGAACTTCCGCTGCCCTGCGGCATCCTCTTCGGCGCACTCGGGGCGTTCGTGGGCATGCTGGGCGACCTCGCCGAGAGCCTGCTCAAGCGGGAGGCCAACTTCAAGGATTCCGGGCGATCGATTCCCGGCATGGGCGGCATCTTCGACGTGATGGACAGCCTGCTGCCCACGGCTCCGCTGGTGGTGTGGCTGCTCTCCAAACCCCGCTAAAGATTGTCGGCACAGGGCGTGCGGGCGAACCGTCATCCGTGCTATTCTTTGGCTCTCCAAAGGAACTTCCGCATGCCATTGATGGAACAAATTCTCGCTCTCCACGGTGTCGACGTCCAGGTTCGCGCTCTTGAGGGTCGGCTGGACTCGGCCAACCACTATCTGAAGACGCAGGAGCGCCTGCTCAAGGACGTGCAGGCCCAGCACGACGAGGTCGAGTTGCAGCGCAAGCACACCCAGGCCCAGGTGGCCAACCTGGAGATGGAGGCGAACTCGGTCGCCGTGCAGATCCAGAAGATGCGCGACGAGCTCAACAACAGCGGCAACACCAAGCAGTACAGCACCATCCTCACCGCCCTGAAGTCGCTGGAGCTGCAGAAGGACAATTTCGAGCAGCAGGCGCTGGGGCAGATGGAGAAGGTCGAGCAGCTGGCGGCGCGGCTGGCCCAGTTCAAGGCGCAACTGGCCGAGCGCACCACCCTGCGCGACAAGGCCGCGGCCGAGGTGAAGGAGCGGACGCAGGAGACTTCCGCGCGGCTGGCGGAATTGAAGGGCGAGCGCGCCAGCGCGGCGGCCCACGTGCCCCCCGAGGCAATGAAGATTTTCGACGTGGTCGCGGACATGCACGACGGCGAGGCGGTGGCCCCGGTGCTGGCCGTCGACGTGCGGGCCCGCGAATACGCCTGCAGCGAATGCAACGTGGAGATCCCCTACCAGGTCTACTCGCGGCTGCTGGGCGCCGGCACCTCGCTGGTGCAGTGCCTCTCCTGCAAGCGCATCCTCTATCTGGAGCAGCCGGAGATCGACGCGGCCGCCGCCAAGAAGCGGCCCGCCGCCAAAAGCTCCTGATCACGCCTGCTGGGCGCTGCCGACGAGCTCGCCGAAACTTGAGACTCCCAGTTGCGCGGCCCATAGCGCCAAGCCTTTGGAAATTTTCATAGGAAGACCCGGATCGACGAAGAACGCGGTGCCCAGCCCCACGGCGCTGGCGCCGGCCACGATCAATTCCGCGGCGTCCTTCCAGCTGAGCACGCCGCCGAGGCCGATGATGGGAACGCCGGCGCTCTTGGCGACATTTCGGTAGACCTCATACACCAGGCGCACCACGATTGGATGGATCGCCGGGCCGGAGAGCCCGCCCTGCCCGCGCGACAGCACGGGCTTGCGCGACACGGGGTCGATCTTCATCGCGGGAAAAGTGTTGCACAGTGTGAGAGCGTCGGCGCCCGCCTCGACCGCGGCCGCCGCCAGCGCCAGAGTCGGCCCGTCGGGAGGAAGTTTGATCCAGAGCCTCCCCTTGGGAACGGCGGGGCGGACTTCGCGGATCAGCGCCGTAAGCGAAACCGGATCCCCGCCGTGATGGCGGCCCGTGGCGGTGTTGGGGCAGCTCACGTTCAACTCGACCGCGGCCATGCCGCACTCGATCAGGCCCCGCGCCACGGCAACGAAGTCCGCGACGGTGTGTCCCGCGGCGGATCCGACCACCGCGCAGGGAAGTTTTGCGGCCTTGGGCGCGTAGTCGCTCTGGAATTTTTTCAGCCCGGGATTGGCAAGGCCGATCGCGTTGAGAATGCCCGCCTCGGTTTCCACCAGGCGCCACGGATCGTTGCCCTCGCGGGCTTCCGGCGTGATGCTCTTGGTGACGATCGCACCGAGGACACCCGGGTCCATGATGTCGGCGAGTTCGTCCACGACGCCTGCCGTGCCCGCGGCCGCGATCAGCGGCGATGCGAGCGACAGCGAGCTGATGCTTGTATTCAAAATGGGCGGCGGCGCGAAGGCCATCTCAGTTGGCGGCGCTTCCGCCGCCACGAATCCGGCTCAGGGTTTCCGCGTCGATCCCCAGGTACTCGTGCATGTGCTGCTCGAAGACCTCCTGGTCGCGGTCGCGCGAGAAGTCCAGGCGCAACTCGTTGATCACCTTGGTGCCCTGGCCGATCCAGGCCTTCCACGTCTCGGCGGAAATATGCTGGCGGATCCACTCGCCGACGGGGCCGCGAAAAGGCGCGGACTCAAGCTGCGTGCCGGGCCGGCCGGTGCGCGTGCAGACGAAGGTGCCCGAATTGCGCAGGCGCTCGGCGGCCTCCTCGTCGGAAGGAGCGGCCACCTTGGGCGGCTCGCGGCCGATCGATTTCAGCAACTCGGCCATCGCCTGCTGCGGCATGCGATCGCCTTTGCTCGCCGCGATTTCATAGCCCTTGTTCAGCGTGGCCACGGCGCGGTCGCTCCATCCGGCGCCGATCTCCGCCTGCCCGCATAATTGCCAGGCCTTGCTCATGTCCGGCACCAGCTCAAGGCAGCGCTGCAGACTTTTGGCGGACTCGGCGAATCGCCCCGCCTGCAGATAGGCGTTGCCCAGGCTGAAGTGCGCCATCTCGTTGGTGGGATCGGCGGCGGCCATCTTCTCGAACTGGGCGATGCGGTCGGCGTTCATGGGTGTTTCCTGGGGCGGTGCCCGCTAGGCGGTCGGGTCGTACTTGAGGCTGAGCAGGCCGTCCAGCCGCGCGCGCTTGAGCATCGGGGCGACGGCGCCATCCTCACGGCAGAGCAGCTGCATGTTGCCGCCGCGGGCGCGGCGGTGGGTCGCCAGCAGCACCAGCACGCCGACCGCGGGCGAGTTGAAGGATTCGACCTTGCGCAGGTCGAGCTCGATGGTGCCCACTCCGTTGAGGGCCAGGCTCTGCAGCGCGGCCTCGAACATCTGGAAGGTGTGCACGTCGACGTTGCCGACGACGCGGAGGAACTCGCGCTGCCCGTCGCTCTGAAAATGCCATTCAAGTGAACTCATCGTGTTGCTCCGGAGCGATGGTAGAGCCACCACTCGATCATCATCAAGGCCAGCACGGCCGCCACTACCAGCGGCCAGACGGCTAATGTAGACCATCCCGCCGACTTTGGCTGAAGTTCGCCGCCGGGCAGGGCCAACTGCCTTGCGGCGGCCACGTCGCACTCCGCCGCGTCGGTCAGGTTCACCGCGACGGCGCGGGATTTCTGCTTGCCCGCCGGATCGATGTACTCGACGCGGTAGACACCGGCCAGGCGCAGCGGCCCGTAGGCGACCTCGCCCTCAAGCGGGTTTTGCGCGACCCGCGCTCCCGAGGGCAGCATGACGACCACCTTGGTCGACCCCTTGGGAATCCGGGTTCGCAGCATGGCCCCGGGCTCAAGCGACTCGCTGGCCACGGCGCTGCCCAGCGCGCCGAGGAACTCGACCGCCTGCGCCGTGAAGTTGACGAAGCTGCGCTGGAAGGGCCAGTTGGAATCCATCGGCGCAAAGGCGGCGTAGATCACCGTCGCGTTGGCGCTCCGGCCCGAAACGATCAGCGGGCCCTTCGATCCTTCGAGCAGCGCCGTCCATTCCGAGCTCGGCGCAATCGCCGCCGCTTTGTCGACCACCAGATCGGCGAACTGACTCTGGGCCATCGCCTTGTGGTCGCTCTTCCAGGCCCGCGCGGCCTGGCGCGGCTGCTCGCCATAGGCGTTGAGCCCCGCGATCGGCGGAGGCTTTCCAAAGATCAGCCAGCGGCCCGCGGTCAGCGCGGGGAGGTCGCAGCCCACCGTGACAATCACATCGAAGGATTCCGTCCACTCCGGCTCGGCAACCATGCGCTTCGCCAGCGCCTCGCCGGACATCTGCTGCAGCGCGACGGAGGGCAGGCTGTCCAGCAGCGACTCCAGAGCCGGATCGCTGCCCGCCAGCAGGAGCTTCAGCGTCTGCTGCTCCTGGATCGCGATCGAAGCGTGGTCGTCCGTTTCAAAGGCGTCGCCGGGCTGGAGCGAGACGCCCAGCACACCCGCGCTGGGCAGGGTGAAGGGCGAGAAGGCCATTTTCTGCTCGCCGGGCATGCGCGAGGCCCCCTTGCCCGTTGCCGCCGGAATCGCGACGGGCTCGGGGCTGCTGGCGATCAGCGTGCCGTTGCTGCGCACCTGCACGGAGCGCTGGGCCGGTGCATCGGAGTCATTGCGCAGCGCCGCGAAGGCATAGACCTGGGCCGCGTCCTCGCCGCGCCGCTCGGCACCCACGGCGGAGAGCCCCTGGTTGACGGTGTCGCTGCTGCCGCATCGGATCCAGGTGAACTCCTCGCCCTTGCGCAGCGCGAGTTGAGCCAGATCCGGAATGTTGCCGTCGCTCACGATCTCGACGGCGGGCACGGCGGAGAGGGCCTGGTCCTGCTCCGAGGCTTGCTCGGAGGCAAAGGCCCGCGCCAGCGCGATGGCCGGCGCGATCCGCGTGACTTGATCCGTCGGTTCGATCGCCTCGATCGCCTCGCGGATCCGGGCGGCGCTGGTGGAAAATGGAATGCGGACCGAGGCGTCCTCGGCGAATGAGATCACCATCACCTCGGGCGGACTCGAGGCGAAGAGTCCGCCCCCCTGCCAGGAATCGACTTGGGCGGCAGCGAGCTGCTTGGCTTGCTCCAGGCGGGTGCGTCCGTCCGAGGCGTCGCGGGTCTGCATGCTTGCCGACTGGTCGATCAGCATGACCACGCGGCCGGAGGGTTTGGCCCATCCCTTGAGCATGGGTTGCATCAGCGCCGCCGCAAGCAGCAGCAGGATCAGGCATTGCAGCAGGAAGAGCGGCGAGAGGCGCAGGCGCTGGAAGAGCGTGTTGGCCCGGAGGTCCTCGGTCTGCGACTTCCAGAGCAGCGTGCTGGAGATTTCGCGGCGCGTGCGGCGCAGCTTGAGCATGTAGAGCGCCAGCAGCGCCGGCACCACGATGAGCGCGGCGATCGCGCCGATCATTGGGGTGAGCAGCGTCATTTGAGCAGCCCCTGCTTGCGGAAGGTCTCCAGCAGCAGCTTCTGATAGTCGACCGCCGAGTCGATGGTCATCTGGCGCACCCCCAGCCGCAGGCAGGCCTCGCGCAGCTCGGCGTTGAAGGTCTCCACGCGGCGCTTCTGGTCGCGCACGACCGCGGCGGTGAGGGTGATCTCAACTTCGTTCTTGTTCTCGCGATCCACCAGGCGCACGTCATCGCTTTGACCGCCCTTGCGCGGATCCATTTCCTCGGGCGAAAGCACCTGCAGCGCGAAGACATCCCAGCCCCGCGCCGCCAGCGCGCGCAGGCCGGTGGCGTAGCCCTCGCGCAGCAGATAGTCGCTCAGAACCACCACCACGCCGCGGCCAAGACGCGCCGAGGCCAGCGTGCGGCAGGCGCTTTCAAAGCCCGTCGCGCCCTCGGCCTTGCGCGAGATCAGCCAGCTCGCGGCCTCGGCGGCGCGGCGGCGGCCGCGCAATCCCGAGAGCTTGTCGGCGCGTCCCTCCTGCAGCAGCGCCAGGGTGACGCGGTGCTGGTTGACCAGTCCGACATAGGCCAGCGCCATGGCGATGCGCCGCGCCACATCGAACTTGTTGGGCTCGCCGGAGTCCATGCTGGCGCTGCCGTCGACGGCGATCACCAGGCCCAGGTCCTCCTCCTCCAGGAACATCTTGAGGAAGAGGCGGTCGAGGCGACCGTAGATGTTCCAGTCGACGAAGCGCAGGTCGTCGCCCGCCGCATAGGGTCGGAAGTCGGCGAAGTCCATGCCCTGGCCGCGGCGCCGGCTGCGGCGCTCACCCTGCATGCGCCCCTGCAGCATCTTGCGGCTCATCAGGTCCAGGCGGTCCAGCGCCGCCACCAGCGGTGCGTCCAGAAGATCGTCAAGCCGGGTCAGCGCGCTCATGGAGCCTCCACGGGCAGCGACTTCATGATCCGCTGCAGGATCTGGTTGGCGTCCACGCGGTCGCCATCGGCTTCAAAGGTCAGGCCCAGCCGATGGCGCAGCGCCGGCAGCGCCACGGCGCGAAGGTCGTCGATCGCCAGCGCGTAGCGCCCGGCCAGCAGCGCCCGCACCTTGCCCATGGCAACCATGGATTGCGCCCCGCGAGGACTCGCCCCGCAGCGAATGTAGCGCCGGGCAAATTCGCCGAAGAAGGGCGAGCCGGGTTGCGTCGCCAGCACCAGGCGGATCGCCCAGTCCAGCACCTGCGGCGCCGCGACGACCTCTCGCGCCAGCTGCTGCGCCGCCAGCAGCTGTTCGGGAGTGATCACGGCCTTGAGCGCCGGCAGCGGCTGGCTGGTCGTTCGTTCAAGAATGGTGCGCAGCGCTTCGCGAGATGGACTGGGCACCTCGATCTTGGCCATGAAACGGTCCAACTGCGCCTCGGGCAGCGGGTGCGTTCCCTCCTGCTCGATCGGATTCTGCGTCGCCAGAACCAGGAAGGGCTTGTCCAGCTGATAGGTCTTTCCGCCCACGCTCACCGAGCGCTCCTGCATGGCCTCCAGCAGCGCCGACTGGCTGCGCGGCGTGGCGCGGTTCAATTCGTCGGCCAGAAGAACCTGCGTGAAGATGGGGCCGGGCCGGAATTTGTGCTCGCGCCCGCCGTGGACCGGATCCTCCACCAGCACGGTCGTGCCCAGCACGTCGGCGGGCATCAGGTCGGGCGTGCACTGGATGCGCGAAGCGCGCAGACCCGCCGACTCGGAGATGGTCTGCACGAGCAGGGTCTTGCCGAGGCCGGGCACGCCCTCGAGCAGGATGTGACCGTTGGCCAGCAGGCACCAGAGGGTCTGTTCGAGCGAGTCGCCCAGCCCGACGATGCGCGTGCAGATGGAATCCTTCCACTGCGTAGCCACGGCGCGGAAGGCGTCGCATTCAGCAGCGATGTCGCGCCGGGGTGTTGCGACTTCGCTCATGAGGAGCCTCCCTGATCCTGGGCGCGGCGCTTCGCCTCGCGGAGTCGCTCCAGCGGCGAGAGCTGGTCCAGCGGAATCTCGGGTTCGCGTGTCGCCACCGGCGCTTCGGGGATGGGCTCGTCCAGTTCCACCACGGAAGCCGGAGCTGCCGCCCGCTGCGGTGCAACCCGGGGTGCCGCGACCGGCGCGGAAGCGCGGGCGGTTTCGCCGGCGGCGCGCTGCCGCGCGGTCTTCCACGCCTGCGCGACCTGGCCGACCACGACTTTCGCATCCGCCGACGCGCTTCGCTTCTCGAAGACCAGTCGGCGGGCGGCCACATCGAGCACGAAGAGCCCGGTGGCCGCATAAAGAAGGATGTCCCACAACTGGCGGAGCGATTCCGCAGGCAGCGTTCCGCCGGCGTCGAACAGTTGCACGGCGGGATCGCCCAACTTCAGCACGCGCCCGCCGGAAACGGCGGCCACCTGGGCGAGCTTGGCCTGATCTTCGCGCTGGAAGCGAAATTCCCGCGGGTAGGAGACATTCACCGCCGCCTGCACGAAGACCGGCCGCTCGCTGGAACCCTGCTTGAGCGCCGCGTTCACCAGATAGGCCCCCGCCTCGTCGGTGGGAAACTTCGCCGACCATCGGCCCGGCGTCTTCTGCCGCAGCGAGAGCGGAGCGACCGTGCCGTCGGGCCGCAGCACCTTTGCCGTCGCCACGCTGGTGGTGGCGGCGGCGTCGTCGTCGTCGCGCACCGAGAGCTCGACCATGGCATCGTCGCCGTCGAGCTGCGTGGTCAGCGAGGTGTCCAGCGGGGCGCTCTGCCGCAGCAGCCATCGCGCCAGTCCGGCGCACCAGGGTTGGTAGCCGCTCCATCGAACCCAGGCTCCGCCCCACCGCGATGAGAGGTCGCTGGTGAATGCGGCGGAACGGCCGACGCCGTAGTTCCACCAGGCGAACAAGGGATCGGAGCCCTTCTCGTTGGAGGAGACCGAGAGCGCGTTCTGTGAGAGACCGCCGCGCGGCGCCGTGATGACATAGCCCGCGACCTGCGGCACTGGACTGGTGAGGGGAACGCCGGGCGGGCTGGGTCCGGTCATCGACGGCGCGAAGGAGCCCTCCGCCAGCAGGCTCCGGTTGAGCACCATCGCCTCCTTGATGAAGATCTGCGGCAGCGTCACCTGCGCGTTCTGCGCCTTCACCGGGTAGCAGTTGCCGCCGCCCACCTTGGCCATCTGCACCAGCAGCGGATCGTTGGTCGAGTCGCCGATCGAGACGGTGGAGAGCGTGATGCCCCGTCGGGCCAGCTGCGTCACTCGTCGAATCCCCTCGTTGGGATCGCCCTCGGTCTGTCCGTCGGTCAGGACCACGATGTGCTTCACGGCGCGATTCGATCCCTCCAGCTCCTTCGCGGCCAGATCAAGCGCGGGAAAGAGATTGGTTCCGCCGGTCGGCACGATGGTGCGGATCAGGTGGGCGATCGCCTCGGGCTGCTCGGCGCTGGTCAGCGGCACCACCACCCGCGACTGACCGCTGAAGGCGATGACGGTCACTTCGTCACCGGGCGAGAGCGAGCGGATGCCCTGGATGGCCGCCTCGTTGGCGCATTGCTGCTGGTCCATGTTGCTGCCCGCGACCGGCATCGCCATGGAGCCCGAGCAGTCGATGATCAGGGCCAGCGCGCCCTTGGGAATCTGCCGCTCCTTGGGCGGGTTCATCTCCACCGGCAGCGCCTTGGCAGTCTGGCTCTCGGCCCATCCGCCGGCGCCGAAGGAATGGTCGCCGCCGAGCATCAGCAGTCCGACGCCGAAGTCGCGCACCGCGGTCTCGATGGACTGGTCGGCGGCCTGGTCGATGCTCCAGCGCGAGACGTTGGCCAGCACGATGGCGTCGAAGCTGCCGGCGACGGTGGGATCGGAGAGGATCGCGGCGCCGGCGACCAGCACATCGAGCTTGCTCGCCCGCAGCGCGTCGGCGAAGGCGCGGGTCTCGTTGCCCGAGTCGTCCACGATCAGGAGGCGCCCCTCGCCCGAGACAAAGGTGATGGCCGAGGCGACGTTGTTCTCGGCGACGGCGTCGTCGCCGGGAATGCGCGGCTCGAAAATGGCCTTCATCCGGATCACCCCCGAGCGCGGCAACGCCACCGGAATCGAGATGATGTTGGGGCCCGTGTCCAGATGGACCGCCATCGCGTTGCTGTCGCTGCGAGAATCCAGGTCGACCGCCTCGCCGTCGATCTCGAAGCGGATGCGTCCGTCGGTCGGCTGACGTGCGCGGACGACCAGTTTGGCGTCGATGTTCTGGCCGCGCCGCGCCCGGGTGGGCACGCGCAGCGCCTCGACCATCGTGTCATTGGCCTTGCCGACTTCAAGCGGGACCACGTCGATCGCGACGCCGGCGGAGCGGGCCACCTGCGCCGCCTCCAGAACGCTGCCCGAAGTCTCGTTGCCATCGCTCAGCAGCACGACGCGCTTGCGAGTGTCGCGCGGCATCAGGGCCATTGCCATGCGCACCCCCGCCGCCAAGTCGCTGCCGGCGGCGTCCGAGGCGTGGCCGGAAAGGCTCACCTTGGGAATCGTCTCAGGCTTGCTCTGAATCTCGGCGCTCTTGGCGAAGGTCACCACGCCCAACCGGTCGCGCGGCGATGGGCGGTCCGCGGCCCGCTCCTGCAGCCACTGCTGCGCCGCGCCGCGCGTGGCGGCGGGAACCGATCGGCTGGCGTCGGCCACCACCACCACGGTGACGCCGTCATTGGATTCGACCAGGCTCGGCTGCGAAAGGGCCGCGACCAGCAGCAGAACCACAAGGCTGCGCACACTCGCGGAGACCACGCACCGGGTCAGGCCGAAGCCGGCGATGCCGCGCCAGGCCATCCACCAGATTGGCGCCAGCAGAAGCAACAGCGCGAGCCAGCCCGGATGCTCACATGAGATCCACACGGAACCCCCTGGGTTGCGACGGCATCGTCATGGCGCTATGGAGTGCCGGGGCGGGACGCGGGCGGCGCGGCCGGAGCCGTCGGAGTGGGCGGCACGGCCGGAGCGGTCTTGGCGGCGTCGATCTTTTTCTTCCACTGCGTGAAATATTTTTGATGCGCCTCGCGCAGCGGCGCGGGAACCGGATCCTCGTCGGAACCCTCTTCGAGACCCGCTTCGACCTGCTGCTGAATTGCCGTGAGCTTGCGGGTGGACTCCTCGGTTGAGTTGGAGGAACCCTGGACGAAGTCGCGCGCGATCGGCTCCGCGTCCAGATTCTGCGAAGCGCTGAGGACCTCGTCGGTCTTGAACTCCTTGGGATCGGTCATGCGGGCATCGGCAAGCGTGGGCTCCGCCTTGCTCGAACCCGCCTTGCGCCCGCCCGGCGAGCGACAATTCGCAAGCGCGTTGGTCAGGCTCTGGCACTGGCCGGACGCATTGGAGGACTTCTTGAACATGTCCATCAAATTCCCGGGCCGTCCGTTGGCGGCCTCCTTGGCGGCATTGCCCAGCGAGTTGCATTGCTTGCAGGCCTGGCTGGCGTTCTTCATCATCTTGGAGAGCTTCAACTTGTCCTCGGGCGAGAGATTCTTGCTCGCCATCAGCGCCTGCTGCAGGGCCTGGGGATTCGACGCCAGCTTGGGATCCAGCCCCGCGTTGGCCAGCGCCTTCTCCAGCTGCTTCATCGATGAACTCGAAGGCGACCCCTCCTTGTTCATGGCGGCGGCGACCCGCTCCAGCGCCGCCTTCGCCGCGGCGGCTTCCGCGGCGTTGGAACTCTGCGTCTTGGCCGCCAGCTTCTCCGCGGCGATCTTCGCCGCCTCGTAGTCGCCGCGCTTCAGGGCCTCCATCAGCTCGCGCTCATCGCCATCAGGAATGGACATCTGCGCCAGGGCGTTCTTCATCGCCTCGGCCTCCTCGAATTTGTCCGACTGGCTCGCCTTCTCCAGCGCCGCCTCAAGCAGCGCCCTCTGCTGGAAGGCCTGCGCCTCGCGCTCGGCCGCCGACTCCGGCTGCTGCTTGGCGCGCTCGAGCAATTGTTGCGACGCCTCGATGGCCTTCTGGATCGACTCGTCCAGCGAGGCGACCTCCTTGGCGATCTCGATGGTGTTGCTCAGTTTCTGCTCAGCCTCGGCCGCCTGCGCCGCAGACGTTGTCTCCGAACGGCCCTGCGAATTCTTTTTCGCGGCGTCGGCGGACCAATTCGGTACCAGGAACCACGCGGCGAGCACCACCACCAGCGTGATGCCGCTCAACCGCCACTCGGGGCCGAATCGGCAGGCGAAGGATTGCCGGAGGCGCTCGTCCAGCCGGGGGTCCCGCGCCACCCGCTCGGCATCGGCCACAGCCGCCATGGAAAAATCGTCGCGCTTGCCCTGCATGGCGTAGGCCGTGCTCATGCGGCTCTCAAGTCGCAGTCGCTCATCCAACTGCGCCGCCGCTGAAGCCGCGGTGGGCCAGCCGCGCCGGGTGAACAACAGCGCCGCGTGCGCCATGAACAATGCGAAGCCAATCGCCAGGGCCATCGACATCGACGAGAAGGCCTCGGGCAGCTTCGGCGAGAAGAACAATCGCGAGACCACGATCCAGGCCAGCATGCCCCAGCCGGCGGAGGGCAGCGCGATCGCGGCGACCTCCAGGGATTCGATCACTCGAAGCCTTCGACGCGCGCGATCGACCAGCCGTTGGACTGCGGTCATGCCCCAAGGATAGCCCCTTCAACCATCCCTGATTTTGATTGGGTAGGATTGTCCGCAACATGAAGCTGCTCCTTCTCACCTCGACGCTCCTCTGCCTGGCGGCTCAGACCGCGCCCTCCCAGCCCGCCCCGACCGACGCGCAGACGCTGCAGGAGGTTCAGGCGGAAAACCAGAAGCTCCGCGACGATCTCGCCGCCGCCCAGAAGCGCATCAAGCAGCTTGAATCCGCCAACGGCTCGAAGACGGTGCCCGCCGGAGCGCCGGCAGCCCCGCCATCGGACGCCAAGGCCGACCTGATGGGCAATCCGATCGCGGTCCTGGACTTCTTCCAGAAGAAATTCGCCGAGGACATGACCAAGCGCCGCGTTCCGCTGCCCCAGGAGAAGGACTCCAAGGCCGCACGGCAGGTCTATCTGGGCAAGGCCAAGGAGTGGTGCGAGGGCATCAACCGCACCACCTACTCCATCGAGTGGCGCGGCCGCATCGTCAGCGTCGGTGAAGTCAAGGGCGGCAACCAGGACTTCGAGTTCCAGTGCGTCTCCGCCGACAACAAGAGCAACTTCGGCCGCTTGGTGCCGGCCTCCATCATCAAGACCAACGCCCCGCAGCTGGCCACGGCGATGGCTGACCGCGAGGCGATCTGGATCATGACCGCCACGCTGGTGCCGGCCACCTATGTGGATCCGGAGATGGTCCAGCCCAACACTTTCGACAATCCACAGCTCGCGGGCCCGTGCGTCGCGTTCAAGTTCCAGCTCAAGGTGCTGCGGCTTTATCCGGAGAAGGGCGCCCCCGCGCCGACGCCGAAGGAGAATTGAAGGGTTTCCGCCGCGACGCGGAGTGAATGGGATCCGTTCTTGCCCGCTGCCCGCGGGCCTCATACACTCGGGGATCATGGTTGTCATTGCCACAACAGGCCCCAAGGGTGGAGCGAAGGATCCGCGGCGCGTTCCGCTGACGCAACTGCTGCGCGGCCAGCGCGCCATGATCGACGCCGACTCCATGACCACGCTGGCCGAAGCCGACCGCTGTCTGCTTCGCGCCATGGGAATCCACGAAGCCTGCGAATTGAAGGTCTGCAAGGCCGGGGCTCCCTGCATCATCGAGGTGGAGCGGACGCGCGTCGGCTTGAGCGGCTCGGTCGCCAGCCAAGTTTTCGTGAGACCCTGCGATGGCTGCCCAGCAGCCTGACGAACCCGAGCCGGAACGGGTCTACTCAGTCGAGCGCCCACCGCGGGCGGCTCTGCTTGGCCAGCCCAACACCGGCAAGACCACCCTTTTCAACCGACTCTGCGGATCACGTGCCCGCACCGCCAACATCCCCGGCACCACCGTGGAGAGCCGCGTCGGAGTCGCCTCCACCACGCACGGGCCGCTTGAAATCATGGATCTGCCCGGCATCTATGGACTGAGCCTGGAAGTGCCGGAGAGCAAATTGTGCCGCGACTGCCTGGAGGGGCGCATCGGCGACGTCGCCCCCGACGTCGCGGTGATCGTTGCCGACGCCACCAATTTCTCGCGCTCGCTGCGCTTCGCCGCCCACGCGCTGCGGCGCAAGATGCCCTGCGTGATCGCGGTCACGCTGGCCGATGACGCGCGACGAAAAGGTTTCAGCGTGAATGCCAAGTCGCTCACCGAATGCCTGGGCTGCCCGGTCGTGGTCACCAGCGGACGGACCGGCGAGGGTGTGGATGAGCTGGCCGACGAAGTGCTGCGCATGTCGCTGCACGGAATTTCCGACGAGTCCTTCGAGAAGCGGCTGAATCATCTGCCCGCTTCCACGGTGAGCGACTCGGATCTGGCGAAGTGGGCCAATGATGTGCTGGTCGAAGTGGCCAGCGGCCGCATCTCCTCGGCGAGCAAGGCCGTCGACCGTGTCGATCGCGCGCTGACCCATCCGGTGTCAGGGCTCTTCGCCTTCATCGCCGTCATGAGCGTGCTCTTCGCCAGCATCTTCTGGCTGGCGAAGTTCCCCATGGATGGACTCGACGCCATTTTCGGATTCGCCAGCGACTGGCTTCGCGGCGTGATGCCCGACGGGGCCCTGCGCGACCTCTTGGTGAACGGCATCATCGGCGGCATCGCCGGAACCGTGGTGTTTCTGCCGCAAATCTGCCTGCTCTTCTTCCTGCTCTCGCTGCTGGAGGACTCCGGCTACCTGGCCCGCGCCGCCTTCGCGGCGGACCGATTCATGCGCCGCTTCGGCCTGCCCGGCCAGGCCTTCGTGCCCCTGCTCTCAAGCCACGCCTGCGCCCTGCCCGGCATCATGTCCACGCGGCTCATTCCCGATCCCAAGGACCGCCTGGCCACCATTCTGGTGGCGCCCTTCATGAGCTGCACGGCGCGCCTGCCGGTATATGTGCTTTTGATTTCGCTCTTGTTCGCGGGCCGGCCCTGGCTCGCCGGCCTTGCCTTCGTCGGCTGCTACGCCACCGGCGCCGTCGCGGGATTGCTCAGCGCACTGCTGGTGCGGCGCACGCTGCTGAAGGGCCCCGCCCGGCCGATGCTGCTTGAGATGCCACCCTACCGCAAGCCCTCCTTGCGCATCGCCCTGTGGGTCATGTACGACCGGGCGGTCATGTTCATCAAGAACGCGGGCACCATGATCCTCTCGATCTGCGTGGTGATGTGGTGGCTGAGCGCCTATCCCAGGATCGCGCCTTCGGCCGAGGTGCTGAAGCTGCGCGAGGAGTCCGCCATGGTGGCCAAGCAGGCCGACGCACCGCCGGAGAAGGCGGCCGCGCTGGACCACGAGGCCGACCTGCTCGAGGCGCGAGACCAGCAACTGGGATCGCTCGCCGGCAAGCTGGGCCATGTCGCCGAGCCGATGTTCCGGCCGCTGGGCTTCGACCACCAGCTCACCGTGGCCGTGCTCACCAGCTTCCTTGCCCGCGAGGTCTTCGTGAGCACGCTGATGATCATCTCCTCCACGGACGACCCGGATGAAGCTTCGGTGATCGACCGTCTTTCGCACAACCGCCGCGCCGACGGAGCACTGCTCTTTACGATTCCCACCGCGGCGTCGCTGCTGGTGTTCTTCACGCTGGCCATGCAGTGCCTGCCCACCCTGGCGCTGGTGCGCCGCGAGACTTCGTCGTGGAGGTGGCCTCTTCTACAATTCGTCTGGATGAGCGGCCTGGCCTGGGGCATGGCGTGGGCGGTCCGCAGCGCACTTCTTGCAGGAGGATTCTGAGATGCCGGTGAATGAATGGGAATTCTGGGTCGTCTCGCTGATCGCCATCTTCGGCCTCTTTGCGGTGCTGCGCCCGCTGCTTCCCAACAAGAACGCCTCGCCGTCGTGCCCGAGCTGCACGGCGAAGCCCGGCAAGAGAAAAACCAAGCTCACTCCGCTGACCATCTCCAAGGACGCGAAGAAAGTCGGCGGCGAGGCGCATTGACGAGCGACACCGCCGCAGCCGCCGCGCCAACCCTCTGGGAAGCCGATGTCGCGGTCATCGGCGCGGGAGCGGCCGGATTGATGACGGCCATTTACGCCGGACGCCATGGGGCCCGCGTGGTGGCGCTCGACGGCGCGCCGCGCATCGGAATCAAGATTCTCGTGGCCGGCGGCGGCCGCTGCAACGTGACTCACCACGTCGTGCGCGAGCAGGACTATGCGGGCAGCACCCCCGCCGCGATCCGCCGCGTCCTGTCGCGATTCTCCGTGGCAGATTGCGTCGCCTTCTTCAAGGACCTTGGTGTGGAACTCAAGCAGGAAGAGACGGGCAAGTTGTTTCCCGTGACCGACGACGCGAACACCGTGCTCGATGCGCTGCTCCAGGCAGCCAAGGACGCCGGCGCCCAGATTCGCTGGCCGACGCGAGTGGAATCCATCACCCCGGTGCAAGAGGGGTTTGAGGTTGCGGGCCCGTGGGGCAAGCTGCGGGCGCGGCGGGTCGCCCTCTGCTGCGGCGGCAAGAGCCTTCCAAAGTCCGGTTCGGACGGCCTGGGGTTTGAGCTGGCCAAGGCGCAGGGCCACACCGTGACCGGCCAGGTCCTGCCCGCGCTGGTCCCGCTGGTGGCACAAGCCGAGCACTGGGTCCGCACGCTTAGCGGCCTGACCATCGTGGCCGAGGTCCGCGTGCTCTCTGGAACCGGCAAGCGGCTGGTTTCCTTCGCCAATTCGATGCTCTTCACGCACTTCGGCCTTTCCGGCCCGGCGATCCTGGACATCAGCCGTTACCTCCTGATGGAGCGCGTCCGCGACCCGGCCGCCTCGCTGCAGTTGAGCTTCATGCCCGGCGCGACCCTCGATGAGGCCGACGCATGGCTGCTGGAACCCAAGGCCCAGTCCGTGCTTTCGCGCCTGCGCGAGCGGCTGCCCGAGCGCCTGGCCCGGACGCTGCTCGAAATCGCCGGGATTCCCTCGGACAAGACCCCAAAGCAGATCGAGCGGGAGAAGCGGCGATCTCTGGCACAACTTCTGAGCGGCGCCGCGGTGACCATTACGGGCGATCGCGGCTTCAGTCACGCCGAAGTGACCGCGGGCGGCGTGCCCCTGAACGAGCTGAACCTGGCCACCATGGAGAGCCGCAAGTGCCCCGGCCTCTACCTCGCCGGCGAGATTCTGGATGTCGACGGGCGGATCGGCGGGTTCAATTTTCAATGGGCATGGGCGAGCGGTTTCGTCGCCGGGATTTCCATGTCGGCCTCGCTGAATTCGCCTCTACACTTTCTGAAGCATGGCGAAGAAAGCAGCCGATAGATGGCCGTGAATCCCGTTCAATCCCGCCGTCGTCCACACCCCTCGATGAGGCGTCTGGCCTGTGTCGCCGCAGCAACCCTCAGCGTGTGGTGCGCCTCCTCGCTCGAAGCCGCCGACCTGGCCTTCAACGTGCGCTCCCTGGTGAATTCCTCATCGCCCAAGAAGGGCACCACCGCGGTCAGCATCCGCGGCGAAAGCGGCGCCGAACTCGTCCGCATCAACGCCGACACCGCGGTCATGCCCGCCAGCAACGAGAAACTGATCACCACCGGCTCGGCGCTGCGGATCCTGGGAAGCGACTTCGTCTTTCAGACGCGACTGCTGCGCGATGGCGACCGCCTGATCGCGGTGGGCGACGGCGACCCCGCCTTCGCGGATCCCGAATTGCTCTCGCAGATGGTCTACACCGACGCCGAGGGCCAGCAGCAACGCGGCATGACGCCGGAGGCGCTGCTGGATCTCTGGGTGGAGGGCGCCAAGAAATCGGGAATGAAGGAGTGCGCCGAGCTCGTCATCGACGATCGGGTTTTCGATCGCAAGGGTGTGCATCCCGGCTGGCCTGCCGACCAGCTCAACGAGCAGTACTGCGCCGCGGTGAGCGGACTCACCTTCCATCTGAACCGCCAGGATTTCTGGGCCAAGCCCGCCGATCGCGGCGCGGAAGTTTCCAGAACCCGCCCCAGCGCCGACTTTCTCACCATCGACAACCGCACCAAGAAGATCAAGGGCAAGGATGATGGCCT
Source organism: Planctomycetota bacterium (assembly GCA_021414025.1). Taxonomy (NCBI): domain Bacteria; kingdom Pseudomonadati; phylum Planctomycetota; species Planctomycetota bacterium. The sequence continues at coordinate 733,909 of JAIOPG010000002.1, forward strand.
CTGGATCCAGCGCGAGGAGGCGGCCAACACCTTCACCATCCACGGCTATTGCTTGAAGCCACTTGAAGAGCCTGTGAGCGTGGCGATCGCCGAGCCATCGAGCTACTTCGCGAAGCTGCTGGCGGAGCGCTTGACCAAGGGCGGCATTCCGGTGAAGGCGGTGCGGCTCGCGGCGACAACGGATCCCGCGGCCAAGGGTGATGTGGTCGGGCCGGTCATCCGCACTCCCATCGCGACGGTGCTGACCCGCTGCAATGTCGACAGCCAAAACTTGTACGCCGAGTGCCTGCTCAAGCGCATCGGCTTCGCATCGACCGGCGCCTCCGGCACCTGGCTCAACGGCTCCGACGCCATCGAGAAGCTGGTCCGCGCACGCATCGGCGAGCAGGTGAATCTGGACGCTCTGGACTCCGTGGATGGCTCCGGCCTCTCGAAGGAAAATCGCGTGACCACCAGCATTCTCAGTGCCTGGGTCAATGATCTGGTCGGCGACCCCAAGCTGGGGGAGATCTTCACCGGCACGCTGGCCGTCGGCGGCAAGAGCGGCACCGTGAAGAAGCGATTCCGTGATTTGGACGCCAGGAAATTCACCGTGCACTGCAAGACCGGCTACATCGACGGCGTCTGCGCCCTTTCCGGCGTGGTGCAATGCGTCAACGGGCATCACGCCACCTTCAGTGTGATTTGCAATGGTTTCGAGTCGGGAGGCGTGAGCAAGGCCAAGCAGCTGCAGGAGAGCATCGTGAAGGCGACCGCGGAATACCTTGACACGTTGCAACCGGTCGGCGCCGTGGCTTCACCCAAAATTCGGGAAGCTCTCGGCGGCGGCTGATGTCAGAGCACCGCGGGGACGCTGTCGGTCAACTCAAGTTCAATGGGCTCGGAGGGATTCGTCTGGCGAACCTTGATGCGCTGTTCGCGCGCCAACTCCAGCAGGGCCAGGAACAATCCGATCCGGTCCATGCGGCTGCGGCCCTCGAAGATCGATTCAAGATTCATGCGCCGCTCCGGCGCCCGTGAGAGCCGGTCAACCAAGTCGTCCTGGTGAAGTCCGATCGGCGTGTCATCGAAAGCCACCTGGTGCTCGCCCAGGCGCGTGAAGTCCACGGCCAGCGTGATGCGCTCGAAGGCTTCCAGCAGGTCCAGAAGGTGCACGTCGCCGATGTCGAGGTCCTGCACCTCCTCCACGGTGGTCGCTTCCTCATCCTTTTGGGGCTCGCCCGCGGCGCCGGAGGCCGACCAGCGCCGCGAGAACTCGCTCCGCAGTGAATCCAAGGTTTCCGCCGCGGTGCGGAAGCGCTGATAGGCCAGCAATTGCTGCACCAATTCGCGCCGCGGATCCTCGTGCAGGGTGGAATCGGGCAGCACCTGCGAATCATCCTGCTCGGGCTTTGGCGACAGAAGCCGGCTCTTGATCTCCACCAGCGTGGCCGCAAGCACCAGGAATTCGCCCGCCTGCTCCACGTCCATCTCGGTGGTGCCCTTGAGCACCTCGAGATATTGATTGGTGATCGCAGCGATCGGAATGTCGTGGATGTCGACTTCGGCGCGGCGGATCAGGAAGAGCAGCAGATCGAGCGGCCCCTGAAACGCCGAGAGCTTGACCTGGTATTCATCGACGCTGGCCACGGGGCCACTGTACCAAAGCCGCCCCGCGTTTTCGCTATCATTTTCGCATGACCGGAAAGACGGCGAGCGACGAGGCGACCTTTCTCTCGGATGTGCTTCGCTCGGAGGCGGAGGCAATCACGCGGCTCGCCCTGCGGATCTCCCAGGACAGTCCGGAGTCGCAACACTTCGTCAAGGCCATCGACCTGATCTGCGAGTGCAAGGGGCACGTGGTGGTCAGCGGCATGGGCAAGTCCGGCCTGATCGGCACCAAGCTCTCCGCCACCTTCGCCAGCCTCGGGCAGCCCAGTCATTTCGTGCACCCGGCCGAGGCGGTGCATGGCGACCTCGGTCGCATCCGCACCGATGACGTGGTGATGCTGCTTTCCTACAGCGGCGAGACCGAGGAGCTGCTCAACTTCGCGGCCATCCTCAACGCCGACGGCGTGCCCCGGATCGGCATTTCCAAACATGCCCAGACCAGCCTGGCCAAGATCTCCTCGGTGCACATTTCGCTGGGTGACATCGAGGAGGCCTGCCCCCTGAACCTGGCCCCCACCGCCACCACCGCCACCATGCTGGCCGCCGGCGACGCTCTGGCCCTGGCCGTGGCCCGGCGGCGCAACTTCAAGGCCGACGATTTCCACAAGATCCACCCCGGGGGAATGCTGGGTATCGGCCTGCGGCCCGTCAGCGAGGCGCTGCGCTTCCAGGTGGGCAAGAACCTGACCTGCGTTCCGCTGGAGTCGACCATGAAGGGCGCCCTGCAATCTGCGGGCGAGGGCCGCCGCGCCGGCGCCCTGATGGTGGTGGACTCCCACGGGCGCCTGGCGGGCATCCTGACCGACGGCGACGTGCGGCGCCTGATCAACAAGTTCGGTGCCGCCGCGCTGGACAAGCCCATCGCCGACTGCATGACCAAGCACCCGCGCTGCCTGCCGGCCCAGTCGCTGGTGCGCGACGCGGTGCGGATGATCCGCGAGCTGCGCGTCGACGAGCTGCCGGTGGTGGACACCGACGGGCGCCCCATCGGTCTGATCGACGTGCAGGACCTGGTGGCCCTCAAAGTGGTGCGGGACTAGTCCATGCAGACCCACGTCTCCGAGCGCGACGGATTGATCCTGGTGGTGGCCGCGGATGGCGGCCTGAACGCGGGCACGGCGCAGCAGCTGATCGACGAGATCGCCGAGCATGTCAAGACCGGCGCCACCCAGATCATCGTGGACTGCGCCAAGCTGGAGGTGCTCTCCAGCATGGGGCTGGGCTCGCTGCTGCAGATCCACAACAAGATGAAGAAACTCGGCGCCGAGGTGCGCCTCTGCGGATTGCGCAGCCTGCTGGCGCAGGCCATCCTGCTGTCGCGCTTGGACAAGGTCTTCTCGGTCTACACCGACGTGAACGCCGCGAAACTCTCGTTTCGCCCGGTTTCCTAGGGGTTTCGGGCCGCTTGTGCCCAAGTCCGCGCGTGGCCACAAGATGCGGTGGGCGCGAGGGCGGCGCGGGCAAATTTTTTTCTTCGACGCGCAGAATTTGTGGCGCGCACGGCGCGCTCGGTTCGATGAAGTCTCCACGCCAAGCGGCGCGGAGCGAACCATGCAGACCAAAGAGCAGCTGATCGAAGCCATCCAACGAATCAACCCCTCGGCGATGCGCGAATTCCTGTCGAACTTCGACTGGCACGCGCTGCGCCGATACCTGGACCATCTGAGCATGACGCTCGAGCCCCGCGGAGTGGACAGCCACTGGACGCGGCCGGGCGACACCCCAGCGGTGGTGTGGCGGCGGTCTGCGGCTTGACTCCCGTCGACCGCCGTCGCACCTACCTATGATCGCGTGACAACACGACCCGCGGCTTTCACGGCCGCGGGTTTTCTTTTTCGATTCGGTTCGAAGTCCCTCTAGAGCCTCGGGCTCTTGAGCAGCGCTTCCACGCGCCGCTTGAGCAGACGCACGCGCAGCAGGCTGCGCACGCGGGTGATCAGCTCCAGCTTGTTGACCGGCTTGGTCAGGAAGTCGTCGCAGCCGCACTCCACCGCCCGCTCGAAGTCCCCCACTTCATTCAGCGCCGTCACCATGATGATCACCGTGTCGCGCATCGAAGGGTCCTGCTTCAGCTTGCGGCAGACCTCGAAGCCGCTCATCCGGGGCATCATCACATCCAGCAGGATCAAGTCAGGGCGGCAGCGATGAACGGCCTCGATGGCCTCCACGCCGTCGTGGGCCGTCTCCAGCTTGCATCCCAGCGATTCCAGCCAGGCCTGCATCAACTCGACGTTCTGAAGATTGTCGTCCACCAGCAGCAGAACCGCCCCCTTGAGCTCCTCGTCGGAAGGCTCGCGTTCGATCTCTTGCTCCAGCTCGTCTTGCGGTGTGGCCATGGGGGCATCCTAGCCTGCGTGCGACCCATTTTGGATGGGATGGGAAACGGGCAGGAGCAATTTCGAGAGGAGTTCGACCGGGTGCAGCGCCTCGGCGGCAGTGCCGTCGCGGATCTGATGACGGCAGCTGGTGCCGGCAGCGACGATCACCGCGCCGGGCGCGGCGCGGATCGCCGGAAAGAGGGATTGCTCGCCGATCTTCATGGAAAGGTCGTAGCGGTGCTGCGCGTAGCCGAACGAACCGGCCATGCCGCAGCAGCCGGAGTCGAGGGCCGTCAGTCGAGCGCCGAAGATGCGGCGCAGCAGGCGCGTGCCGGACTCGGAGCCCCACAGGGACTTCTGGTGGCAATGGCCGTGGTAGATCACTTGCTCCTTGACCGACTCGATCTTCGGCCGGCAGGGATGATCCTCCCAACGGGCGTCAAGGAACTCCTCGACCAGCATGCTGCGGGCGGCGAGATCCGCGAGTTGCCTTGCATCGACCTCCATCTTGAGGTCGAGCCAGTCATCCTTGATCGCGCTGAGGCAGGATGGTTCAAGGGCGAGCAGCGCGACCGCATTCTCCTGCTTCAGGCAAGCCAGCAATGCGCGGGCGGTTGCCGCGCAGGTTCCCGAGGCTTCCGCCAGCATTCCCACGCTGATCAGGGTGCGTCCGCAGCAGCCGGCGTCGGGCATCACCACGCGGTAGCCAAAGGCTTCGAGTAATTCCACGGCGTGGCGTGCGATCTGCGTTTCGCCATAGTTGGTGAAGCAATCCGCGAAGAGAAGCACGGTGGGCCGCGAGGAATCTCCGCCGCGCTTGCGCCGCTGGACCCAACGATGGACGGCAGGGCCGAATTTGGGCAGCGTCCGATCGCGGTGAAATCCAATCATGGAGTGCAGCAACGCTTCAAAAGGGTTGAAAGCGAGCATCGCGTTGGCCAGCGGCCACAAGCGCGAGCCCAAGCGGTTGGACTTGCGGATTCGTCCGACCAGTTTCGTCCGGAAGGGAACGCTGCCTTTCACGGCGAATTCCTGGGCCTGGTATTCAGCCTTCAGTTTGGAGATGTCGACGTTGCTCGGGCACTCGCTTTGGCAGGCTTTGCAGGAGAGGCAGAGATCCAGCGTCGCCTTGGTTTCAGGATCGCTCCAGGATTGTCCCGGCGTGCTGAGCCCCGTTTCTGAAATCTGTTGCTCCCCCGCTTTTGACAAGCTCGATTCATTCATCTGCCCCGAGAGCGCCAGCCGCAGCGCGTTGCCGCGACCGCGCGTCGAGTGTCGCTCGTCGAGCGTTGCCCGATACGAAGGACACATCACCCCCGTTGGTTGGGTCCGGCGGCAGAGCCCGGCGCCGTTGCAAGCCTCGACCGCATGTTCGAAGCCCTGCTCTTTCTCGAAGCGGAAGAAGGTGTTGGTCTTGGGCAGCGTGACCTCGCGATCATGCGGCTTCACGCGCAGCGACCTCATCATGCGCGACGGATCGCTGGTGTCGATCAGATTGCCCGGGTTCATCAGGCCGTGGGGATCGAAGATCGCCTTGATCTCGCGGAAGACCTGGCAGAGCTCCTTGCCCAGCACGCGGTCCAGAAGCGGCGTGCGCAGGCGGCCGTCGCCATGCTCTCCCGAAAGCGCGCCGCCATACTTGGCCACCAGATCCGCGACGTCCGAGGCGATCGAAGCGACCTGTGCGCGGCTGGCCTCGTCGGTGATCTTCACCAGCGGCCGGATGTGCAGACAGCCCACGCTGGCATGGGCGTAGTAGGCCGCGGTGGTGCCATGGCGGGTGACGATCGCTTTGAATTCCTCGACGAATCGGAGCAACTTCGCGGGATCGACCGCCGTGTCCTCCACGAAGGTCATGGGTTTGCGGTCGCCGGGAATGTTGTGCAGCAGCGGCTCGCCGGCCTTGCGCAATTTCCAGGCGGTCGCGACGGAATCCAGCGAGAGAAACCGATACATCGCGGCGCCGGGGACGGCCTTGGCCAGCGCGTCGAACCGGGCGTTCAGTTCCGCGTCGCTGGCGCCCTGGTATTCGACGTAGATCACGGCACCAAGATGGCCGCCCCGGGGCACGGGCATCAGATCCACATAGCGGCGGTACTCGGTGTTGTTGCGGGCGGCGTTGAGCACCACATCGTCGATCAGCTCCACCGCGCTGGGCCTGGTGTCGATCATCGCCATGAGCGGCGTGAGCGCCTCGGCGATGCTGGCGAAACCGAGAATGGCCAGCCCCGTGCGCGGCGGCTTGGGAACAATCTTCAGCGTGGCCTCAACCGTCACGCCAAGCGTTCCCTCGGAGCCGCACATGAGATGGGCGAGGTTGACCTGGTCGAAGGTGCCCGGCGTGCTCGACTGGAGCTGCTCCAGCAGCAGATCGATGTTGTAGCCATCGACGTGGCGGAGGATTTTGGGAATGCGTTTGCGAATCTCGTCGGCGTGCGGCATCGCGATCGCCGCGAGTTGTTTGGCGATCGCGTTTTGCACCGGATCCCTGTCACAAGAGCCGCGCGAGAACTTCTGCACGGAGCCATCCGCCAGAACCACGGTCAAGGCGAGCAGATTTTCCACGGTGCGCCCATGCACGATGCTGCGGGCCCCCGCCGAATTGTTGCCGATCATGCCGCCGAGGGTGGCGTGCGAGCTAGTGGCGACATCGGGGCCGAAAATCATGCCGTGCGGCGCGAGGGCCGCGTTCAACTGATCCAGCGTGACGCCGGGTTCAACCGTGGCCGTGCGAGCCGCGACATCGATGGCGCGAATGCCCCGGCAACGGGCGCTCATGTCGATCGCAATCGCTTCATTGACGCACTGGCCGGCCAGGCTCGTGCCGCCGCCACGAGGCAGCATGGGAATCCGCCGCGGCGAGCAGTAGCGAACAAGGTCGATGGCCGCCTCCGGCCGGTTCAGGATCACCACGCCGATCGGCTCCACCTGGTAGATGCTGGCGTCGGTGGCGTAGAGCATGCGGTCATGCTTGCCGAAGCGCACTTCGCCCAGATGCATCGCCCGCAGGTCGTTGGCCGCGCTGCGGCGCAGCTCGGCGAGCGGCGCCAGCATCGGCAATCGAATCGAAGTGGCCGAGTCGGTTGGAGAAACGGGGTGAACGGCGCTCACGGAACCGGGATGGTAGATGGTTCGTCCGGCTTTGGTTTCGCTGAGTCGGGCGGTTTCGGCTTGAGACGCTCGGCGGCGTTGGGAGTTTCCATCGGCTTCGCCTGAGGCTGCAGATCGTCCAGTCGCTCGACGCGGCGTCGATCGCCGACATCCAGCGAAAGCATGCCCGCGGGAATCTCGATCGGATCGAAGGTCATCCGCCATTCCAGGGCCGCGTTCTTGGGAACGCGCGGACCGCTTTCGATGCGGCGCGTCGCGGCGCGAAGTGCGTGGGTGGATTCGCCGACGAAGGTGAGTTCGAGTGTGCCGTTGCTGCCAGCCAGCAACACGATGATCGTTCCGTCATCCTTCTTGACGAAGGATTTCAATGCGACGACGCCCAGTTCCGGGTCGATGGCCTTCCACCAATCTTCGGATGGGCCGCGCAACGCCAAACCCAGCTGCGGCCAGGGACTTTCCGGAATGGCCTGGCGAAATGTGACCGCGGGATCGGTGCCTGCGTCGCGATCGACGGCGGCGTCCATTTCCTTGTGGATGCCCCGCATTCGCTTCGGGTCCACAAGCACGGTCAGATTGTCCTGCTCCAAAGCAAACTTGCGGTCGCTTGCGTCCCAGGCAATCACGCTTGCTTCGGCGTTTCTTTCGGAGGCAAGGTCGCCATCCTGAACCGCGACCGTGACTTTGCAGCGAGCCGCGCCCGCGGAAGAGGCCCAGCTCTTGGCGAGCGCGGCCCAGTTGTCCCCCGCCGCATCCGCGAATGCGCTTTGTGCAAGCACAATCCCCAAGCAACCGGCAACGAATCCAATCCCCCGCTTTGCCAAAACGACCTGAACGATCGGCCTAGAGATCGACATAAATCGGCTCGCATTGAACGATGGTCTTCACCGAGTTGGCAATGAAGCACTCTGCGTGGGCTTCATGGTGCATCTGGTCGATCTGCTCCCGCGTCGGCACAGGAGCGCCGGAAAACCGTACCTCCGGCCTCATCGTGACTGAGGCAACGAACATCTTCCCGTCGGCGTTCTTCGCCATGCTGCCGATGGCGGCGTCGCGGTAGCGGTCGACGCAGAATTTGCGCTTGGCCGCAATGGCCAGGAACCACAGCATGTGACAGCTCGAGAGGGAAGCGATGAACGCTTCCTCGGGATCGATCGCAGCCGCGTCGGACATCGGAACAGGAACGACATCCGGCGACGAAGAGCCCGCGACCTCCAAACCCCCGTCGAAACGAAGCAGGTGCTTCCGGCTGTAGCGCCTGCCAAGAAAGTCCTGCTCGCCGCGGAGCCAAAGAATTTCTGCAGTGCATTGGGTCATGATTCGTGCCTACCTTACCTCAACAGGATGAATCCCTCACATCGGGCGAAGCTGGTCTGCGATGGAGCGGGTTTTGTCGGTGACCACGCCACCTGTGTGCAGCGTGCTCTTGCGTTCGATGAGCATGAGGTGACACTCCTGCTCGGCGACCGGGTTGTGGCGTACACCCTTGGGCACCACGAACATCTCGCCCTCGTCGAGCTCGACCGAGCCGCTTTCCATCTCGATGCGCAGGTGTCCCTTGAGGATCAGAAAGAGCTCGTCCTCGTTTTCGTGGCTGTGCCAGGCCAGCGAGCCGCGGACCTTGGCGACCTTGACGAAGGCGTCGTCGACTTCCGCGATGACCCGCGGCGACCAGAGCTCGGTGAGCGAGGCGGCGATCTGCTTTGGTGACATGGGTTTCATCGTGGCAAACCCAGCCTACCTTTCCTCAATCCAGTAGCGGCGCTTCGGCTTTCCTTGATCCGGCACGCTCACGATGTTCTCGAGCACGCCGCCGTTCTTCTCGATGGTCTTGTACGACCCGACGTTGTCATCGTCGCAGGTCACCAGGACGCGGCGGATGCCAAGTTGCTTGTGCGCGATCTGCAGCGACTGCCGGAGGATCTCGGTGGCATAGCCGCGCCGGCGGAATTCCGGCACGACGGCATAGCCGATGTGCCCGCCCACCCGCTCGAGGAAATCATTCAAGGAGTGGCGAATCGAAGTCCGCCCGACGATGCGGTCGCCCACGAACGCGAAAAGAAAAGTCGACGGCACAAAATTCCGCTGCAAGTTAACGCCCACAGCCTGGTCCGCGACCAGCTTGAGATAGCTGCGAAAGGGCATTCCTTCCGTGTAATAGTGAAGGAAGTGCGGAAAGTCCGGCGACGTGGCGTGGTGGGCGCGCAGAAACTCCGCCTCTTCATCGACGTGCGGCAGGCGAAGTTTCAGTTGCAAACTCACCCCTTCGTCGACAGCGCCTTCTCGACATCCTTCTTCAGGTTCTCAACGGCGTTCGCGTCAAATCCAAGGTGCGTCGCCGCGATCTTGCCGTCCGGCCCGATGACCACGGTGAAGGGAATGCCCGTCAGCTGGAAATCCTTGCCCGCCTTGTCGTCGACATCCACCAGCGTCGGCACGGTGAAGGCCTTGTTCTTCCAGAAGTCGGCGACCATCTTGATGCGCTCCTCCGGCTTGCTCGGGTCGGAGCGCTCCATCACGTCCACGGCATAGACCACGATCGGCTTGCCGCTCTCGGCCGCCCACTTCGCGAAGGTGTCCAGCAGCGGCAGACCCTGCATGCAGGGCTTGCACCAGGTCGCCCAGAAATCAAGCACCACGACCTTGCCCTTGAGATCCGCCAGCGAAACGGTCTTGCCATCGGTGGTGGCCAGCGTGAAGTTCGGAGCGTCGTCGCCTGTGTCAAACGCCTGGTCGATCGCCTCGAGCGAATCCTTCATCTTGCGGCCCGCGGGATCGAAGGCAATCGGCGTGGTGAAGCCGTTGTCGTAGACCTTGCGCTCGAACGACACCGTCATCGGCAGGCGCATTCCCGCCGGGAACTGCGGATTGGTCAGCGACAAGTCCAGCGAGTCGATCAGTCCGCTCTTGGGATCGAGGTTGGCCACCACTTCGGTGCCCGCCGGATCGACCAGCAGCACTTGGTCAGGCTTGCCATCCTTGCCCGCGCGGAAACCCGTCGGCACGATGTCCGGGCACTGGCCCAGCGTCAGCGCCGAAGCGGATTCGGATTGATCGCCGCCGATCAAAATCAGCGACGGCAGCGGCAGCTTGCCACCCATCACATCGCCGATCGCCTTGACCGCGGTGCCCTCCGCCTTGATCTGCGCGTACTTCGGCCGTCCATCCATTTCCACATAGACCTGGTCCTTCAGGCGGGTGATGGTGATGCCGGGCATGACCACTTTGGCGTCGCCGCCCTTGCTGGCCATGAGCTGCACCTTTTGATCCTGCCCCTGGAACTGCGGCGAGCGGATGGTCATGGTCTCTTCGACCGCCGGCAGCGCGCCGTACTTCGCCGTCAGCCCGTGCACCGTTTCAACGGCCTTCTTCATGGACTCTGGGGATTTCTCCTCCGCGGTCCAGGTGGTCGAAGGCGCAGGCGACTTGAACTCCGGCGGAATGTCCATCGGGGCGCCCGCGGGCGGAGGCATGTCGCTTGGAATCGCCGGCGCATCGGGCGGAGTCGGCGGCGGAGTCGTGGGAGCTGCGGGAGGCGCGCTGGGTGTCGAGCTCGGCATGGTCTGGGCCATGGCAAAAGGCACCGCGGTCAGACCGGCGCAGAGAACGAGAGCGGCGAACGCGGACGACTTGGACAACGTGGACTTTTTCACTTGCAGACTCCTGATGGAAATTTTGTGACGACTCAAACCGGACCGATACAGCGACCGATCGCCGTTTGGTCCAGCGATTCGACGAGCGAGTGTACGCTCATTTTTTGAGTTGGAAGTATCAAATCTCCGGCGAGCTCGGAGAGCGGTTTGAGCACAAATTGCCGCCCGAACATGCGCGGATGGGGCAGTTGCAGCCCCGGCTCGTTCACCAGGTGCTTGCCGACAAACAGCAAGTCGAGGTCGATGGTCCGCGGGCCGCCCTCGCCCTCCTGGTCGCGGTCTCGCCCCAGAGATTTTTCGATGCGCATGCAGCCGGCCAGCAGCTCCCGCGGCGAATGCGGCGACCACCCCGTGACCACGGCGTTGAGAAACATGCCCCCCGCGTGTTCGCCCACCGCGACCGTTTCATACACGGAACTGGTGTTGACGCTGGTCAGCACGCGTTGATCGATGATCGCCTTCACAGCCTGCCGCAGCAGGCTCTGCCGGTCGCCCATGTTGGATCCCAGCGCGATGCCGACAAATTCGCCTTGAAAAATCATTTCTTCCACTCCCAGATGATCGGCGCGGCGAAGGCCTCCTTGCCAAGCAACGCAAATCGCAGCAGGGCCAGCGCGCTCTTGGCCGAGCGATCGCGGATGGAGGCGCGGTCGCCGGGGAAGCGGAAGTGCTTCACCGCTTCGAAGCGCGGCCCGCTGATGGCGATGAAAACGTCGCCCACTGGTTTCGCGGCACTTCCGCCCGTCGGGCCCGCGATGCCGGTGATGCTCGCGGCCCATTCTGTTTTCAGAAGTCCGGCGCACCCCCGCGCCATCGCCAGCGCCACTTCCGCGCTGACCGCGCCATGCTCGGCCAGCATGTCGCCCGGCACCTGCAGCAGGTCGATCTTGGCGCTGTTGGCGTATGTGACGGCGCCGCCCGCGAACCATTCACTCGATCCGCTCTCCGCCGTCACCAATCCAGCCGTCAATCCGCCGGTGCAACTCTCCGCCAGCGAGAGCCGCTCCCCCCGCTTGAGCAGCAATTTTCCCAGCGATCCGGCGAGAGTCGTTTCATCGCGACCGAAGGCATAGGGCGCCCACAATTTCTCGACTTCAGCGGCCACGCGGCTCATGGCGCCGGGCTCGGCGGCCTCGCCCACGCCGCGGATCCGTGCCGAGACGATCGATCCGCTGGCGGTGGTGCCGATGAGCGGGTTCTGCTCGCGGCCCATGCGATCTCCCAGAAGTTCGGCGAGAAAACTTTCCCCCTGTCCGAAGGCGTGAACCGCCGAAGTCGACATAGCCGCCCTTGGCAGATGCGGCGCAACCTCCACGTCGAACATCGGCTTCATCTCGTTGGGCGGACCGGGCAGGCACCAGATCTGCGCCGCGCCGATCTTCGCGCTCAGGCCGGGCGCCGTTCCCTGCGCATTGGGCAGGCAGCGCGAACCCCGGGGCCGCAGCGCCTGCACCTTGTTGATGGCAGGCATGGCGCGGTCGCGGTGCTTGAACCAGCGGTCGAGTGAGAGCAACGCCTCCGCATCCACCTCCAGAGGCTCGGCCACATCCATCGCGCGGCGCAGCGCCTCGCGGGTGAGATCGTCCTCGGTGGGGCCAAGCCCGCCGGTCATGACCACAATGTCGTAGCGCGAGGCGAAGGCCCGCAGCGCCAACTCGACGGCCACCAGGTCATCCATCACGGTGCGGAACTCGCAGACCAGCACGCCCCGGGCGGCGAACTGCGCCGCCAGCCACTTGGCGTTGGTGTCCTGCGTCTGGCCCAGCATGAGCTCGTCGCCGACGGAAATGATCGCGGCGCTCACGCCGCTTTGTGGCTGGCCGCCTGGTCCACGATCCACTGGTAATTCTCCTGAAAATAGGGGGCGAAGATGCGCCGCAGCGAATCGGTCGGGGCGTTCTGCTCCGGCCAGAGCCCCTTGTCCTTCCACTCGCCGCGAAGCCATCCGTCGCGGAGCATCTTGAGATTGTCGATGTCGCCCAGCGGGCGCGGACCTTCGGGTGTGGCCATCGTCGGCAGCGCATCGAATTTCTCCAGCCAGCTCTTGAGCTGCGGGTCGCTCACATCCGAGGCGCGGACCAATCCGTGGTTCTCCTTCGGATAAGCCGGATGCGCCGCGATCGCCTGCCACGCGGCCTTCAAATCCTTGTGCGAATCCATCGCCATGGTTTGAAAGAGCAGCGGAATGAACGAGCGCATGCTGGAGTTGTCCACCTTGGGCGCCGTGGCGATGGCGACCGGATCGACCTGGTCGATGAATTGCGCCATCTCACTGGTGTAGAGCGAGCGCATCACCGGCATGCGGCGCAGCTCGAACTGGCCGGGGCCTCCCGGCGTGCCCTGACGAAATTGCCAGAGCCGCTGGGCATCCTTGGAAAGACAGAACTCCATGAAGCGGATCGCGGTCTCGCGGTGCGGCGGGTTGCGCAGCATGGCGACCGGATCAGGATCGACCGAACTCTGCCCGAGCGGCGCGATAAAGATGACCTGCGGCTCGGTGCCCGGCCGACCCGCTTCCACGGCGGCCTCGATCATGGTCTGCGTCTGGAAGCGCGCGTTGAAGTCGATGGTGATTCCGGCGGCCGCATCCCCTGCTGCGACATCGATCGAGACTCGCGGACTGCTGGCCGCGAAACCGCGGGCGTTGGCGGCGGTGCGGCGCAGGATCGCCAGGCCATCGAGCCAGCTGGTCTGCTGCGTGATTGCCTCGAAGGCGGTGAGCACGCTTCCTGATTGCGAGGGATTGACGATGCTGATCCAGCCAAAAAGGCGAGGATCCGCCAGGTCGCTCCAGGTTTTCAGCGGCTCCACATGAAGATGCTCGAGCACTTGCAGGTTCATCACGATGCCGAAGGTGGAGAGCGCCACTCCATACCAGTAGCCCTTGGGGTCGTAGAGCTTTTGCCCGGCGATGTCGGTCATCTCGTAGCAGCCCTGCACCAGAGCCGCGGGCAACTCCACGGGTTCAAGAATGGTGGCCGTCTTGGTCTCACCGCCGACCGTGACTGAGACCGGCTTCTTCAGCGTGTCGAACTCGTAGCTGCCGCCGCCGAAGATCAGGTCCGCGTCGCCGCCGACCTCAAGGCCTTGGCGCAGGCGCGACTCCCACGCGGCGGTGAGCATCCGGCGGATCTCGACGGCGCCACCCGGCGTGCTCCAGAGGACATCGGCGGGCTCGCCGTAGTTCTTCTCATGCCAGGTGCGGAAAGCGCGGGCAAACTCGTAACGGATCTGCTCGTTGTTGGGCGTCACGATCACCACTTCGCGGGTCGCACGCGCCGAAGCCGGTGCGTTGGAACCGCTCGGCCTCAGCAGCAGCGGCGTCGCCAGCAAACCCACGAACGCGGCTGCCAGCAGGACAAGACGAGTCATGCTCGGCGGCCACATGCGGATCGTTGGAATGCGCGGCTCATCAAGCGCTGCCGACTTTGGAAGTTTGCCCTTGCAGGCCCGCCGCCATTTCCTTTGCAAAATCCCTTGCCGCCTTGGCCACATGCTGCGACCACTCGCCCTCCTGCCCGTCGAAGGCCTGCATGACCGAGCGGCTTGCGGAGATCAAGGCGCCGCGTCCATGAATGAAGCAGCTCAGCGCATCGGCCATGCTTCCGCCCTGGGCACCGAACCCCGGCACCAGGAAAGGCGTGTGGGGCATGCGCCGCCGCAACTGCTCGGCATCGGCTGCCTTGGTGGCGCCGACCACGGCGCCGAGCGAACTGAAACCGCACTCGCCCTTGAAGGGCTCGCCTGCGGAGGCGACCAGATCGCCCACGCTCTCGGCGACGGTGCGTCCATCGGCCAGCTTTTGACTTTGCAGCGCGTCGCCCGAGGGATTGCTGGTCCGCACCAGCGCAAAGACTCCGATGCCCGCCTTCAGGAATGGAAGGAAACCGTCCGTGCCCAGATAGGTGTTGGCGGTCACCCAGTCGGCGCGGAACTCATGCTTGGCGGCGGCGGCGTAGTGCTCGGTGCTCAGGCCGATGTCGCCGCGCTTCCAGTCCAGGATCACCAGGAACTTGCCGCGCGCATGGGTCAGCAATTTCATCAACGCGGTCATGCCTGCCGCGCCGTAGCGCTCGAAGCAGGCCGACTGGAACTTGACCGCCGGAACGTGCTGCTCAATCGCGTCCAGGAAAGTGTGCCCCCAATGCTCGAAGGCATGCGCCGGATCCTGACGCTGACAGGTCGGCGGCAGGCGGTCGAAGACCGGATCAATGCCCACGCACACCGGGGAGTTTCGCTTGTGAACCCAATACTCGAGCCGGTCTGCGGGGTGCATGTGATGGGGCATGGCCCGCATGATAGAGGCACCACGAGAAGCCTCGCCCATCCATCGCGCGTCGGTGCCCGCTTGGGTTTCGATCGATTTTGCCTAGGATGGAGCCATGCACGCTCACGACGAGACCTCCG
Organism: Planctomycetota bacterium; assembly: GCA_021414025.1. Lineage (NCBI taxonomy): Bacteria > Pseudomonadati > Planctomycetota > Planctomycetota bacterium. The sequence goes on from JAIOPG010000002.1 coordinate 749,045, forward strand.
AACCGCCGCCCAAGGCCCTTCACCTGGAGAAATCCAGGGGGCTCACCGTGACGTGGCGCGACGGCACTCAGGGCTTTATCGATGTGGGCACGCTCCGCCGCATGAGCCAGAGCGCCGACGCGCGACAGGAGCGAGAGTCGATGGCGACCAATCCCCTGCACATCATGAAGCATGCCTCGCCGGGCCCGCTGGCCGCCGTTGGTGCCGAGCTGGTGGGCAACTATGCCGTGCGGATTCGCTTTTCCGATGGACACGACACGGGGCTCTTTGCCTGGGCTTACCTGCGGTCACTGGCCCAGGCCCCGCCCATTCCCTCTGCCTGAGGCGCAACTCACGCCAAGTAAGCGAGTTCGGCGGGATTCCCGACCGTTGATCGCCATTGGAACTCTTGCGACCGGCGCCGAGTCGAGTTCCAACTTCAGTTCCAGCCGGCGAGTTGTCTCAAATCCCCTTTGGACTTTGTGCATCATTCCGCGCGATTTCGCCGATGTTTCTGTGCGTCCATTCCGTCGGCCGCCTCAATCAGCATCTTTCTCCCCTCCGCCCCGTCGACCGCGCAATTTTGTCGACGGGGTTTGTTCATTCAACGGCCATGCGGGTACTAATCTCGCCATGCGAATGAGAACCGCGTCGCCGTGCATTTTTTCCAGGGCCTCGGCGTTGGCTCGCGTCATGCAACCAACCGCTTTCGCGCTTCTCGCCTCGCTGCTGTGCGCCGCTGCTGCGCCCGCTTCGCCGCCGCCCTTCATCCGCGAGGGCAAGCCCTACATCGACCAGCAGGTCGTTCCCGTGGAATTGCCGCCGCGACCCTTCCGCATTGCGATCCTTCCCGACCGCACCACCGGCCGCGACTGGGGTTTGCCCTATCTCGAGGCTGCGGTGCGTGACCTCAACCGCATCGAGCCCGACGCGGTCTTCAACATTGGCGACATGGTGCAGGGCTACACCCGCGACGCGGCCGAGTGGGAGCGCCAGCTGGCCCAGTACCAGGCCATCACCAGCAAGATCAACGCGCCCTTCCTGCCTGTGCCCGGCAACCACGACGTGAACAGCGGCTCGCGCGAGAAAGGCGACCGCACCTTCGCCGACCTCTACCTGCAGCGCATCGCGCCGCTGCAGTACATGGCGGAGCTCGATGGCGCCAGCGTGATCGTGATGTTTTCCGACGAGGGCCTGGGCGACGGCGTGATGCAGGTCAGCGAGGGCCAGCGCAACTTTCTGCAGACTTCGCTGGACCGCGCGGCGAAGCGCGGCAAGCCGATCATGGTGCTGATGCATCGTCCGCTCTGGCTCTCCGACAATTTGAAGTGGTGGGAGACGATCCACCCGATGCTGGTCAAGGCGGGCGTGGATGCGGTGATCGCGGGACACCTGCATTTCCTGCTGGATGAGCCCGATCGCGACGGCATCAAATACCTGGTGGTCGGCACCTGCGGCGGCTCCATCGACCAGCACCCGCTGGCCGGGCAATTGCAGCATCTGACCTTCGTGCAGATCGCTCCCGAGGGAAAGCTGGAGATCTACCACCAGCCCGTCGGCATGACGCTGCCCGAGGATTTCGTGGTGCATGCCGATCAGGAGTGCGTCTACAAGCTGCGCGACAATCCCGGCTGCCTGACGCTCGAAGGCGCGCTGCCCGACTCCTGGAATGCCAAGACTCCCGTGAGCGGCACCGTCACGCTGAAGGTGAAGAACCCCCTCGACAAGACCATCTCCATCACGACCTCCATCGCGCGCGACCCGTCGCCGTGGATCGTCGACGGCGAGATGTTCGTCAGCCGCACGCCGGTCGATGCCTTCAACCCCTTCACCACCGATGCCGGCACCGCGTGGACGCTTGAGGCGCCGGCGAGCATCGTGGTGCCCGCCAAGGGATCGATCGAGATTCCGCTGACGCTCAAGAGCGCGCCGACCAAGGATCCGCGGCAGCCGCCGACGATCGAGTGCGTGGTCAAGATGAAAGACTCCAAGGGGCGCTCCGTGCCAACCTTCATTCCCCTGCGGCCCGACATCGAGCGCACTGTGAATGTGTCCGCCAATCCGCGCAAGCCCGCCGGCAAGGTGCCGATCTCCTCGTGGAAACCCTCCCCTTTCGACTCGCTCGAGAACGATCCCACCGTGCGCTTCTCAAGCTCGGGCGTGAATGGCCAGCCGATCGTGCTGCGCATCGAGGTGCCCGACCAGATCCAGAGCGGCTACCCGCAGGACAAGCGCGACGTGGAGGCACGGCGGAAGAATCCCGCCGCCGACGCCGTGGACATCCGCTGGGAGGACGCCCAGGGCAAGGCCTGGTGCATGGTTGAACCCTTCACACCGTGGAGCGAGTCCAGCCGCAAGGAATGGAAGCCGGTGACCCGCACGGGCTCGCTCGAAGGGTCGCCCGGCTGGTGGCTCGAGGTGGAACTTCCTGATTCCACCCGAACCGTCAACGTGGGAGTTGCGGACAATGACCAGACCTATCACACGCAATGGCGGTGGATGGTTTCGGAGAAGCGCCTCGCCCCGCTGGCGGCTTCGGCGGATCGCTGAACGTTCGCCCGCGCATTGCCTTTCTCGTATGATGCCCCTGACTCTTGACGGACCACGCTGGATTCGGTTTTAATACTCAGACGGAGACCCCACCATGAAGAAGATCATTCTCGCCCTCACGACCCTCTCGCTCCTTTCACTCGTCGCCTGCGGCGGCGGAGGCAGCGGCGGCAAGGTCGCCGTCACCCCGCGCAAGGTCGACACGACCAACAAGGTCACCAAGAGCGCCGGCGGCGGATTGAAGGCCAAAGAAGGCGAAGAGCCGGCAACCACAAAAAAGGGTGGCTGATTCCAAGACTCGCGACGGCTTCGCGGAAGTCGCTGCCTGCGCGGACACTCGGAGTTCAATCCCATCTTTGAAGGAGATGCGCCCATGAAGAAATTCATTCTTTCCGTTGCCGCGATTTCGATGCTTTCTCTCGTTGCCTGCGATGACAAACCCAAGGCCACGCCGCGCACCGTTCAAAATCCAGGATCAGCAGATGGGCCGAAAGCCGGTGGCGGATTGAAACCCAAGGATGGGGAACTGCCTGCGGGCACACCGCCCGCGACCCCACCTGCAACTGCGCCAACGACTCCGCCGACAACTCCGCCGGTCAAGAAGCCCGGCTGATCAACCCGGCGGGCCGCCTTGGCCGATCCGTCACGATCCCAATCGATAGGGCTGAGTTTCGCTCAGCTGGGTCTCACCGCGCATCAGATCGGCCGAGTCCATTCCAGAAGCCGTTGTCCACTTGACCGTCCTGGTTGAAATCGTCGAGTTCGGTTGAATCGAGGGCCTCAGTGTGCCCGTCGCAAAACACTATGTTGATCTTGCCGCTGTTGCGCGGCGCCGGTGTGGCGCGGCAAATCGGATCGCCGGGCGTGCTCGCCGTCGCACCATTCTCCCCCTTCATCACGCCGTCGCCACCGCCCTGGTAGCCGTAGTTGCTCGAACCCGTGGGGCCGCCATTCACTCTGCGGCACCCTTTGGAACCGAAGTCCTTCGAGGCAAGCGGCGGATCGAGGGCATAGACCCCGTTCTTGGTCCAGGGCGACTCCATGGTTTGCCCGCCGGAATTATCGATGCCTTCGGCCTTGGTGCCGTTGGTGTCTCCGATGCAAATCGTCCGTGATGGCGCGCCGATCATCGAGCCGGTTCGAGCATGGAAAGGCTGGTTGTAAGGCTCGGTCCAGGCGGCGTTGTGACGGCCGTTGCCGAGATAGTGATAGTTGAATCCGTAGCCGCCCCAGGTCATGTCCAGATTGTGCGCAAAGGGCGTCAGCATGCGCTGGCGATCATCGTCGGTAAGCAGCGGACTGAGGTAGACCTCCTGGATCGACATGTAGGGCCAGAGGGCGTCGGACCATCGGATGCGCGGCGTTGGAGGAGCCGGATAGGCCCCCGCGGGATAGTGTCCCTTGTTGTCGGCGATGTACAGCTGAATTCCCATGCCCAGCTGACGCAGGTTGTTCATCGACCGATTGCCGCGAAAGGACATCATGGCGTGGCCGATGCTCGGCACCAGAATCGCGATCAACAGCGCAAGGATGGTGATCATCACCAGGAGCTCGACAAGTGTGAACGCGGATCGTCGCATCTTCATTCCTTTATCGCTTGGTTCCACGCACAAGCGTGCGCTGCCGGACCATTTCGAAGATGGATGAGGGAATGGTCTTGGCGCTGGAATCGGCGTGAGCCATGTGTTCCTGCATCATGGCGTAGATCATGCGGCAGGCCTCGCGGGGATTGCCGCAGCCGGCCAGGGCCTCCTCGATGCGCGGCCGCCCCACGCTCGCGTCAAACAAGTTCTCGATGGGCACCGCCGACGAGGGTCGCGAGGATGAAGCACGGATCCTCGCGTCGCAGACCCGGGCCAGCATGTTGCCCGTCCACTGCAATCGCTCCACCGCGTTCTGCTTGTCCAGCCGCGCGGCCCGGAAGAAGGCGCCATCCTCCCGCGCGAAGCGGTCGCCCAGCTCCGCCGGCAGCAGCAGTTTCACCGCAAGGCCGCGGTGCTGCAGGAAGCGGCTCGAAAGCAGCGGCCAGACCATGCTGCGCATGTGGTCGACGTCCCCCGCAATCGCGGTCGGCTCATCGACCCGGTCGACCAGGATCGCGATGCTGCCATAGTCGGCCTGGCGCAGCACGGCCAGCAAGCGGTCGATCATCGCGAAGCGAGAGTCGTCGCCGCGATCGGTGGGCATGGTCGCCTTGCCGATGGCCACCTCGATGTTGTGCAGGCTCTCGCGGAAGCTCGCCGTCGAGCGGCTGATGCAGCGCACACTGCGGTGCATGCCGCGGGCGATGAAGCCCATGCGCGACTGGCAGCGGATCCAGGTCCAGCTCATGTAGATCGCGCCGGCGGCCAGCAGGATGGCCATCCCCAGCAGCGCCTTGCGGGGTTCCTGGAACATGCCCAGTCCACCGAAAATGGCGGCAAAAACCATCAGGACGATCGCCCAGTTGGCGGCGGCCTTGCTTCCGCTGGCGCCGCCCAGGCCCAGCGCGGACTTGAGTTTGCGCGACCGCTTGGGTGCCGAAGGGGCGTGGTCGTAGGCAATCTGCAGCAGCAGCATCTCGCGTCGCACCAGGGTCGGAGCCTTGCGCAGCATCTTCCGGAAGTTCGAGACCTGCAGGCGCGGCTGTTCGACGCTGCCCAGCAGCTGGTCCACCAGCGGCGGCACCACCACATGCAGCACCATGTCGATGTGGTCCGACAGCGTGACTGATTCCAGTGCCGCGGACTGGTTCTTGGAGCGCTCGTGCCGGGCGATGCGCCCGATCATGGCGTCGAAGTTGTTGTGCTCGATCACCAGCACGCGGTTGCGCGGATTCTCCCGGTTGAAGTCGCGGTACTCCGCCTCCATCTGCAGGCGCAGCGCCGTCTTGCCCGAGCCGCGCTCGCCGAAGACCACAGCGGGCGAGGGATGGGTGGGATCGCCGAAGATCTTGCCGAAATCGGGGTGCCGGCAGGCGCCTGCCGACTGGGTCAGCACCGGATCCTGGGCCGCCTCCTCCGCCACGAAGGGATTCGAGGCCAGTCCGTGGCGACCAAGAAATTCAGACAGATTCATCTGGGCGGAGTCCCTTCGGGTGCACCCAATGTAGTTCATTTTTTAGTGCTCGACACGATGGCCGAGCAGCGGGCTCAGCTCGCCCACCACCTTGTCGACGGTGGCCTGGTCCCGCGCCTCCAGGTTCAGGCGCAGCAGCGGCTCGGTGTTGCTCATGCGCACATTGCACCACCACTCGCCCGCGTCCAGGCTGAGCCCGTCGAGCTCGTAGGTCTTGGACCTGGGGTAGGCCTTCTTGAGCGCCGCGATGGCGCCGAGTTTGTCCTCGTTCTCGAAATTGATCTCGCCGCTCTGGCGGTAGCGACGGAAGGGCTTGACCAGCTCGGAGAGCGACTTGCCCCCGCCATCGACCAGCGCGTTGACCACCGCGATGAAGGCGCGGGCGCCCGAGTCGGTGGCGAACATGTCCTCGAAGTAGAAATGCCCGCTGAGCTCGCCGCCGATCGGCGCCTTCACCTCGGCCAGCTTGGCCTTCATGAAGACATGCCCCACGCGGCTCTCCACCGGAGTGCCGCCCGCCTCGCGAATTGCCTCGGCCACGCTGCGACTGGAGCGCAGGTCATAGACCACGCCGGCGCCGGGTTTTTCCTTCAGGAATCGGCCAAGCATCACCGCCAGCAGCAGATCGCAACCGACCGGCTCGCCCAGTTCGTCGACGATCATGCAGCGGTCGGCGTCGCCGTCGAAGCAGACGCCGAAGTCCGCCTTGGTCTCGCGGACGCGCGCCCGCACCTCCGCCAGGTTCGCCTCGACCAGCGGGTTGGGCTCGTGCACGAACTCGCCGCTGGAGTTGTCGAAGTGGATCGGATCGATCTTCAGGCCGGCCACGCCGCCAAAGACCTTGGGCACCATGGTGCCGGCCATGCCGTTGCTGGCGTCGATGACCACCTTGAGCTTCTTCGATCCGTCGATCGTCTTGGGATTCATCAGCCGCAACAGGTGCGACTTGTAGGCGCTCCACACGTCGCGCGCCTCGCGGCGACCGCCCTTGGCCACGCACTTCTCGCGCTCGACCATCGCCGCGAAGCGCTGGATGTCGTTCAGCCCGGTCTCCTGGCCGACGGGCTTGGCGTGGATGCGGCTGATCTTGAAGCCGTTGTAGTTGGCGGGATTGTGGCTGGCGGTGACCTGGATGCCGCCGGCGCACCCGAAATGATTGATCGCGAAGTAGACCACCGGCGTGTCCACCAAGCCGATGTCGATCACGTTGGCCCCATAGTCCTGCATGCCTTGGGCCACGGCGTCGGCCAGCGACGGGCTGCTCTTGCGCATGTCCCGGCCCATGACAATGTGGTGCATCATCGGGTCGGTGAAACCCTGGGCGGCGGCCTGGGTCAGCAGGAATTCCGCAGCCCCATAGCCGATGTGCCAGGCCAGCTTCTCATTGAGGGGCTTGGGGTAGGTGGCGCGGACGTCGTAGGCTTTGAACACTTTGGCCAGCATGGATTCTCCAAAAAGAGCGATTTTGAAGGGGGGATCCTAGCGGGCAAATCAGGCTTGCCTTGGAGAGGCGAACTTCGTTACAATCACCCTTCGCGCCGCAATTGATTTTTTGTGGAAGCGTCAGAAGGAGACCCCGTGGTGCTCTTGCTGGTTTTGTCTCGGCGACCCGCAGTGGGAAGCCGAATCTCATGTCCAAAGCGCCCTGATGGCGATTCGGACCACGGACGAACGCCGGTGTCGCTGCAGATCGCCCAGAAGGAATCGCCCCATGGCCTCACTCGCACAGGAACTCGTCGAAGCCGGAGTCCACTTCGGACAACGCCGAAGCAATTGGAACCCGCGCATGGCTCCCTACATCCACGGAGTCAAGAACCAGGTGCACGTGATCGACGTGCGCGAGACCATCAAGGGCATCCTGCTCGCCAAGCGATTCATCGCCCGCATCGTCGCCGAGGGCAAGGACGTCTGCTTCGTCGGCACCAAGCGCCAGGCCCGCGGCTGCATCGAGACTCGCTGCGCCGAGGCCCGCATGCCCTACGTCACCGAGCGCTGGCTCGGCGGCACCCTGACCAACTTCCGCACCATCCGCGAGCGGCTGCGCCGCCTCGAGGAGCTTGAGACCCTGATGGCCAGCGGCGACATCCGCAACTACTCCAAGAAGATGGAGAGCCAGCTCGGTCGCGAGCAGAAGAAGATTTTCCGCAACCTCAACGGCATCCGCAACATGGCCAAGCTGCCCGGCGCCCTGGTGGCGATCGACGTGAACCGCGAGATGAACGCACTGCGCGAGGCGAAGAACCTGGGCATTCCGACCATCTGCCTGATCGATTCCGACGGCGACCCCGAGTTCTCCGACATTCCGATTCCGGGCAACGACGACAGCATGCGGGCCATCGACATCGTGATCCGCGAGCTCTGCGCCGCGGTCGAGGAAGGCCGCACCACCCGCGTCGAGGCCGCCGCCACCCAGGGCGAGCGCAGCGACGCGACGGCGACCTCCGAAGGCGAATTGACCGACGGGGCCCCCGCTCCACGGTCCAGCCGCGGCGGACGAAGCGTCTTCCGCGTCCGCGCCCAGGCCGACGAAACCGCCGGGTATTCGGCCCGCGAGCCCGACGCCGCGGCGGCGACCCCCGCCAGCGCCGACAAGATCTGAGACTTCCGCGCGGCGGTCGTTCGCGTGCGCGGCACCGGCGAATTCGACGCGCATCATTGATCCACTTTTTTAGGAGAAACCAATGGCAACAGTACAAGTGAATCCCAAGGACGCGATGGCCCTTCGCCAGCGCACCGGACTGGGCGTGATGGATTGCAAGGACGCGCTGGCCCAGAATGGCGGCGACATGGCCAAGGCCGAGGCGTGGCTGCGCGAGAAGCTCAAGGGCAAGATGGATGCCCGCGTCGACCGGCCCGCGGGCCAGGGCGTGATCGCGGTGTTCAGCCAGCCGGGCAAGGCGGCGATCGTCGAGATCCGCGCCGAGACCGACTTCACCGCGAAGAACACTGAGTTCCGCGCCATGGCGCAGACCCTCGCCAAGCTCGGCTGCGAGCAGAGCGGCGAGATCGCCATGACCGCCCCGATGAAGGCGGCACTGGACGAGGTCCGCATCAAGACCGGCGAGAACATCTCCTTCGGCCGCGGGCTCTGCCTGCAGGGCGGCAACTTCGCCCACTACATCCACCATGACGGACGCCTGGGCGTGCTGCTGCAGTTCGAGGGCACGCTGGCCCCCGACCTCGCCACCGGCATCTGCCAGAGCGTGGCCGCCGCCGTGCCGACGCCGATCGCGGTCGACGAGTCCGGCGTGCCCGCCGACGTGATGGCCGCGAAGCGCGCTGAGGCGGTCGCCGAGGCCAAGGCCACCGGCAAGCCCGAGCAGATCGCCGTGAAAATGGCCGAGGGCAAGATCCGCAAGTTCCTCGAGGAAGTCACCTTGCTCGGCGCGGTCTACGTCAAGGACGAGACCAAGAAGATCAAGGATCTGCTTCCCGCCGGGACGCGCGTGCTTCGATTCGTGCGCATGACCGTCGGCGGCTAAGTCAACCTCAAGCCATTCAAAACCTTCGCGATCTCCGCGAAGGTTTTTTCATGCGCCTCCTGCGCGGCCGGCGCAGTCTCGCCGCTCTGCACCTTGCGATAGAGATCCGCGATGGTCCAGCCCTGGGTGCGCGGGTCGGATTCGTGCCGCGGCGCCACATGCAGGTGGACCTGCCGATGCGCCTCCGCGAAGCAGGTGACGTAGGCACGCTCGCAGCGGGTCGCCACCCGGACGGCCGCGCTCACGCTGGCCAGGATGAGGCCCAATTCCTGCGACTCCCGCGCCGTGAGCAGGTCCAGGCTCGCCGCGGGGCGCACCAGGTCGATCACGCACCAGCCCGCGACCGGGCTCGGCGCCGGGTGGGGCCGCAATCGCCAATGGGCGCCGTCGTGGTCCTTCTGCACCGCGACATGCCCGCCGCCCTCCAGGGAAACGTGCAATGCGACAGATTCGCTGCGGTTCACTTCTCGCCCTTGGGGCCGCCGTCGGGGCCGAAATACTTGTCCTTCACAGCTTTCTCCAAGTCGACCCCGGTGATGTTGGCCAGCGTGCACATCCACGCCAGGCAATCGGCGAACTCCTCCTCCAGGTTGGCGCGGTCGGGCTTGCCCTTGGCGGCCTGGCCCAGCGCGTGGGCGAGCTCGCCGATCTCCTCGCTCAGCCAGAGGAAGGTGCCGGGGATGCCGCGGGCATTGTCCGTCGCGAAGTAGCGGTCGCGAATGCGCTGTTGAAATTCGGCCAGTTGCATGCGTGCAGGCTAGCACGCCGGCGGCCGGCGCTCGCAGTGAGGAAGCGTCCTTGGTGCGGGTCGAACGCACAACCTTCGCCTTCGGAGGGCGACGCTCTATCCAGTTGAGCTACAAGGACTCCGAGCGCGGAATTGTAACACTCGAATGCGGCGTTTGCCGCCGCCGGAATGGAAGGTTCGTATGCTTGCGGCGATGTCCGAGAGCCCCGCACCGACCGCATCGCAGAGGCCCACGCCGCTGCTCGCCGTGCTGGTGCTGACCTTCGTCTGCTCGCTGGGCACGGGCTCGCTCTGGAGCGCCCTGCCCTTCGTCACCCAGCGCGATTTCAAGTTCACCGAGATGGAGAATCTCTGGCTGGCCGTCATGGACGCGGTGGTCTACATCGCGGCCGCGGCCTATTGCGGGCGAATCGTCAAGGGATTGCGGGCCCATCTCTCGCCGCGCAGCATCATCCTGGCCACGCTCATTCTGCAGGCGCTGGTCTGCCCGCTGCCGATGGTGATCGGCGTGCCCGGCATCATCGTGACCGCGTGCGTCACCAGCGCCGCGAGCGCCTTCATGTGGGCCTCGATCGAGAGCTTCCTCTCCGCGGGACGGCATGGGCATGGGCTGCGCTCCGGCATCGGCATGTTCAACGTCACCTGGACCGCGGCGGTGGCGGTGGCCTTCTACATCATGGCGCCGCTCTTCGCGACCGACCAGACTCGCGTGGCCATCCTGGCGATCGGCCCCTGCTGCATCATTGCCGCGATCTGCCTCATCTGGTTCCCGGCGGCCCCCGCGCCGCACTCGGGGGATGCACACGCCACCTTCATCCCCGCCGTCTACCGGCCGCTGCGCACCGCGTCGCGCTTCCTGATTCCGACTTCGTATCTGCTGATCGGATCGATCGGTCCGCTGCTGCCCTATGTGATCGAGCGCATCGAAATCGCGCCGGTGATGGCCACGCCGCTGGCGGCGACCTGGCTGACGATGCGGGTGATCGCGATCACCGGCATGTGGCGACTGCACTTCTGGCACGGCAAGTGGAGCACGCTTGCCGTGGGCGCCGGACTGATGACCGCGGGATTCGCCGCGGCGGTACTGGCGAATTCGCTGCCGGTGCTGGTGGCGGGCTTGATCGCCTTCGGCGCGGGGCACGCCATCCTCTATTACGCCAGCCTTTATTACGCGCTGAGCGTGGGTCACGGCGACGTCGGTGCCGCGGGAACCTTCGAGGCCCTGGTGGGCGGCGGTTACCTCATGGGTCCGATCGCGAGCCTGGGCGGAGTGGCCCTGGGTGGCGGCGTCAATGTGGTCTGGTGCGTGCTCATCGTTGCCGGGCTGGCATCGCTGCTGGCCCTGCGCGAATGGTGGCGCTGGCGGCGCCATCCCGTGCTCGACAACCAGCCGCACAGCTCACTGATGCATTGACGATCGATTGAGTGCGGTGCGCTTTGCATTGAATGATTTCAGCGCTGCAAGCGCTTCCGCGCGGGCGGTTGCATGATCCACGATCGGCTGCGGATAATTTACACCGAGAATGATTCCGGCATTTCGCAACGCATCGGGTGACGCAGCCCATGGCTGATGGATGAACTCGGATGAAAGGTTCTTGAGCTCGGGCACCCAGCGCCGCACGTAGTCGCCCTTGGAATCGAACTTCTCCCCCTGCAGCACCGGATTGAAGATGCGAAAGTAGGGCGCCGCGTCGGCGCCGCAGCCCGCGCTCCATTGCCAGCCCAGGGTGTTGCTTGCCAAGTCTGCGTCCACGAGTGTCTCCCAGAACCACTCGGTGCCGCGCAGCCAGTGCTGGCGCAGGTGCTTCACCAGGAAGCTGCTGACGTTCATGCGAACCCGGTTGTGCATCCATCCCGTGGCCCAGAGCTGCCGCATGCCCGCGTCGATCAGCGGGTATCCAGTCCGCCCCCGCTGCCATGCGCGAAGCTGCCCATGGTTCGATCGCCAGGGGAACTTCTTGAATTCCGTTCGCAGCGGCTCCTCGGCGGTGCGCGGAAAGTTTGCCAGGATGTGGTAGCCGAACTCGCGCCAGCCCAACTCGGCGCGGAACTTTTCAGCGTTGCCGCGGAAGGGCTTCGACTCCCCCTTGAGGCGGGTTTCCAGTGCATGCCAGGCGCGACGCGGCGAGAGTTCGCCGAAGTGAAGATGCGGACTCAGCCGGCTCGTGCCCGGCACCGCCGGAAGATCGCGGCCTTTGCCATACGCACCGACCGACCGCTTGAGAAACGACCGCAGATGTGCCGCGGCACCCGCTTCGCCCGGAGTCCATTCGGCGGCAAGCCCGGAGATCCAGGCCTTGTCGGGCATGAGTTTCAGCTTCGCCAATGCCAGTGAGCGGGGCCAGAATTTCGGCGGCACAAGTTTTCTCGGCGCGGGCCTGGGCTGCTCGGGTGATGGGAGTGCACGGCAGGTTTTCCAGAATGGCGTGAAGACCTTGTAGGCCAAATCGCCGCCGGTGCGGATCTCGTCAGGGTTAAACATAAGCGATGACTGGAACCGGTGCAGTGAAATCGATCGAGACTGGGCTGCGGCTTTGAGTGCAACCTCCAGTTCAGCCGCCCATGGCTCATATCTGCGGTTGTAGGCAATCGCGGTCGCTCCGGATTCCTTCGCCAGGGCCATGAGTTCCTTCACCGCATCGCCGCGGCGAAGAATCAGGCGCGAGCCCTTGGCTTCGAGCGAGCGGCTCAGCGCACACAGCGATTGATGGAGCCACCATCGACTGGCGCCGCCCACGGCCCAGCGACCCGCACGCACATCGTCCAGGCAATACACCGGAATCACGGGTTCGCCCGTTGCGGCAGCAAAGGCGAGTGCAGGCTGGTCGTCCAGTCGAAGATCGAGCTGGAACCAGACAATCGTTCCGCTCATGCGGAGGGATCCATGCGGCCAAGCTCGAATTGAAGCGCGGATCGAAGCGTGGGTAAATTGAAACGGAAGCCATGAGCCAGCAATTTTTTTGGCTCCACAAAGGCGCCACCGAGCAGCAACTCACTTCCCATTTCACCAAAGAGGGTTCGCACTACAAAGGCCGGCAGCGGAAAGACGAAGGGCCGATGCAATGTTCGAGCAAGCTCGCGGCCGAATTCCCGGTTTGAAAGCGGCGGCGGCGCCGTCGCGTTGACCGGCCCGCTGATTCCCGGCGTGTCAATGGCGAATTGAATGGCCGCCAGAAGATCGTCCAGCGCGATCCAGCTCATTCCCTGCCGGCCGTCTCCCACGGGACCGCCCAGGCCACACTTGAAAGGCGTGAGCAATTTTCCAAGCACGCCCCCCTGGGCCGTGACCACGACGCCGATCCGAAGGTGCACCACGCGGATGCCCGCATCGCTTGCGGCCTTGGTGGCGCGCTCCCATTCCTGGCAGGTCTCGGCGAGGAATCCCTCGCCGCGCGACGAGGTTTCATCTAGCCGCTCGTCGCCGCGCGATCCGTAGAAACCAACGGCGCTGGCGGCAACCAGGACTTTGGGCTTGTCATTCAATTTCGCCAGTGCTTCACAGAGTTGGCGCGTGCCGTCGACTCGGCTCGAGCGAATGGCGGCCTTGCGCCGCGCGGTCCAGCGGCCGCCCGCGATGTTTTCACCGGCCAGGTGCACCACGGCATCGCACCCTTCGAGATATCGAAGGTCGAATTCACCGCTGGCCTGGTTCCACGCAATGTCTTGGGACTCCGCACCCGGCTTCGTCACATTTTTGTCATGGCTTCGCTCCGCTGATTGTTGCCGAACGATTCGGCGCACCTCATCGCCGGCGCAATTCAGGAAGGCCACAAGCTGTCGGCCCACGAGTCCAGTCGCCCCGCTGATAGCGATGGTTCGGCTCCCGGGATTCCTTCGTTCAGCATTTCTCCGCAGGTCGTTGGCCGTTCGAGCATGACGGAACTGAAACTGCCGCTCCAACTGACGGCGAATGAATCCGGCTCCAAGCCATCGGCCCAGTGGCGGAAATGGCTCCTGGTATTCCACGCAATCTTCCAGCGTGCTCAACCCTGATGCCTTGCGTTGAAAACGGTGCTCGTGCATCCAGGTGTGGAAAGGTCCCTTCTCCTGCCGATCCCGGAACCCCTTGCCCGGCTCGACACGGTCGTGGACCGCCCGCCAGTGAATTTTCAACGGACCCTTGCGCAACTCGATCACCACCGTGCTGCCATTGGCCAGTGGCCCCGAGGAAGCGATGACCCGGGCATTTTCCCAGGGGGGAATCAAACGGACGAGCGCCCCCTCGCGAAAATGCCACGCGGAGAGCGCCTCGGCAGGCGCGGGCATCTCGCTTCTTCGATTCAGCGTGGGCATATCGGCTTCACCTGCGCAGACTCTACTCGTTGCAGGCGGCGGGCGGCTCGCCCCACCCGTCGCGCACACAAGACCCGCGGGAGATCGTAGGATTCGCTCCTGATGGAGCACTCCGCGATGATCGATCTGCGTTTGGCCGAAAGCCGCAAGGCGGTCGAAGCACTGACGAGCCTGAAGCCTCGCGTGGCGACGGCGGTCGAGCTGCTGACGCGCACGATCAAGGCGGGCGGCACCATCTTCACTTGCGGCAATGGCGGATCCGCCGCTGAGGCATTGCACCTGGCCGAGGAATTGACGGGCCGCTACAAGAGCAATCGGGCGGCCTTGCGGGCGATTTCACTCTGCTCCGATCCGACCGCCCTGACCTGCATCGCCAATGACTTCGGCTTCGAGCAGATCTTCGCGCGGCAGCTCGAGGCCCTGGGCCGCAGCGGCGATCTGCTGGTCGTCTTCTCGACCAGCGGCAAGAGCCCCAATCTTTTGCGGGCCTTGGAAGCGGCCAAGCGGCTACATATCTCCACGCTCGGGCTTTTGGGCCGCGATGGCGGGCCCGCCTTGAGCCAATTCACCCACTCCATCGTGATCGCGGGGGTCGACGGCGCCGCCGTTCAGGAGGCCCATCAGATGATCCTGCACATCTTGTGTGAAGCGTGCGAACACTTCGGACAGACGCTTCGTTGAGCGAGAGCCCATGACCCACAATCCATCATCAACCGCTTCGCCGGTGGCCCCCGCCAAGTGTTCCGCGTGCATCGGCAATGTGATCTGCCAGGGCCTGGTACCGACCTGGTTGCTGATCGGTGCTCTGGCGAAATTGTTCGATCGCACTCCGGCACTGCTGCCCAAGCCTGTGCGAAGCGTCTACTCCTGGATCGCGGGCCTGGTCGGCATGAGCTCGGAGGCGGACCTCACCCGCTTCTTCGACATCGCGCTGCGGTCGACGATCGCCATCGAGATGTCGCTGGTGGCCACGATGCTCTTTCTGCCGCGCTTCGGACGCGGGCTCGCCGGACTGGTGCTCGCGCTTTTTGTGGTGATCCTGACCAGCGTGGTGATTTCCGGCGATGCCAGTTGCGGCTGCTTCGGAAGCAAGGGACCGCCGCCGATTGTCGTGCTGATTGTGGATGCCACGCTGCTGGCGGGCGTGCTTTTCTTCAAGCCCAAGCCCTGTCCGGTCAAGAAGATGTTCGTCGGCGTGTGGGTCGCCGCCGTCGCGTTTTCTTTCGCGTTTGCCTTCGGCATGCCCGACAAGGTGGTGGTCGAACCAGTCAAGCCACCAGCCAATCCTCAGTCACAGCAAACAGCAACGCCAGCGACCACCGGGGCATGGCCTACCCCGCCGGCGCAATTGCAGCCCTACTACATGCCGCAGTTCGCGCAATGGGTGGGCCAGCCGCTTCGGTCGCAGCCGCTGGCGGCGCTGATCAAGCAGCCGCTGCCCGCCGATCTGGAGAAGGGCCGCTGGATCGTGATGTTCTACCGCGAGGATTGCGACCACTGCCATACCGTGCTCGAGAATTACTTCACGGTCAAACTGCCGGCGCCCACACTGCTGGTGGCCATTCCCGACACGGATCCCCTCGCGGCCCTGCCCAATCCCTGCAGCGACTGCAAGGTGACCTCCTTCATCAAGGGGCCGGAATACGTGGTGGGCACGCCCGTTCTGATGGCCGTCGAGAATGGCATCGTCAAGAGCGTGTGCGAGGACGCGGAAAATAAGGAAAGCCTGGAAGCCACGATCAACTTCCGCGCAGCCCCTCAACCCAAGTGATTGCGATTGCGAATTGTTGCGCGATCCCGCCGCGGCATCACGCGAGGTGGACCTTGCGCGAAGTCACGCTGAGCGATTTCTTGCCCAACTGAAAGATGCGAGGCTTGTTGATGCGGTCGCGGATGGCGTGAACCGCGTCCTCGAGCTCACGCTCATTCGCCTCGGGTGACAGTTTCTGCAACCGAGTTGCCAGCAGCGCCGGCCCGCATGAACGCAACTTAGTCCGCGACCATGGCCCCGCTCCGGTCGCCACCGTCGCGGCAGTCTTCTCGAGCAGACGGCCGCTCTCGCGCAATCGCCTTGCGGCCCGGCTGGCGCGCACCGCAGAACCCTGGTGGATGGAGTCGAGAACGGGCAGGATGCCGGCGCGAATCCGCGCCCGCGGCTTGGTCGGATCCGCGTTGGTCGGATCCTCGCGCCAGGGCAGCGAAACTTGCTTGAGCAGCGCACGGAGATCCTTGCGCGAAAGCTCCAGGAAAGGCCGCAGCACCAGCACGCCTGATTTCATTTTGCGTTTGCCCCGCATGCCGCCGATCGCCTTGGGTCCCGCGCCGCGGGCAAGGCGAAGCAGCATGGTTTCCAGTTGGTCCTCGGCGTGATGGGCGGTGAGGATGGCGCTGGCCCCGGCCTGGGCCGCCGCCTTGGCAAGCGCCTCGTAGCGATGTCGACGGGCCCGATCCGCAACTCCCGCTCCGGCGCCGGGCCGGACCTTCATCACGCTGCATGGCACTTCGAGCCAATGGGCCAATTGCCGGGCGAAGTCGGCGTCCATCGCGGCTTCGGCGCGCAGGCTGTGATCCACGGTCGCCAGACACATCGACCAGTCGCCGCGCCGCATAATGGCCTTGGCCACCAGGGCGAGCGCCGTTGAGTCCGCCCCCCCGCTGGCGGCGACGCAGATCGTGCCGCCCTTGGGAATCGCCTTGAGCGCCTTGGTCAGCACCGCCGCCGAAGGATGCCGCGACGCCTTGAGCAGCGCGTCGGCGAGTGAAGGAAACTCGATTTCCTGCACGGTTGTCATGGCAGGGCTTGCGCGTCAGGCGCGGCGGAGCAATCGAGTGCGTGGGTCATGGTCGCATGATGCTAGGCGACCGCCTGATAGGACCGTTGCTTGGTGGTCTTGATCTTCGGGGTTGCCGGGGCAATTTGCTTCGCCGGAGCAAGAAGCGTCTCGACCAGATGCGCCGGACTCTTGGCGATGCGGCTGGCGCCGATCTCCTCGGCCAGGCCGTCGGCGCGATTGAAGACGCCGCCGCCGACCACGATCTCAAGATCGGGAATCGCGTTGACCCCGCGGATGGAGTCGATGATGGTGCGAATGCCCGGCGCGTCGCTGGCCGCCGAAGCGAAGAGCACCAGGAAGTGCGGCTTGCGCTGGTGGACTTCCTGCAGGATCTCGTCGTGGGCCACGCCCCCGCCGCCGAAGGTCACCTCGAAGCCGGCGGCCTCGAGCAGATCCGAGGCGAGCTGGCCGCCAAGGTCCTCGTTCTCGTTGGGCCCGCAGAACACAAGCACGCGCTGTCCGTTGCGCTTGGCCTTGGTGTATCCAAGCTGCAGTTGGTCGACCACGTTGCGCAGGGCGCGGGTGGCGTAGTTGAAGGCGACCTGCTCGATCTGGTCGTGCCGTGAAAGTTTGTGCAGCGTTTCGTGGATCGGCCACGCCACGCACTCCGCCATCATTTCGCTCGTGATGCCGCGGGACAGGCCGCGTGCGACAATGCCGCGAACCTCTTCGCGATTGCCTTCCATCAGCTTGGGCAGAAGGTGATCGATGACGAGCTCGGGGCGGGCGACGATGGTGACGGGTGTGCTCATGTTCGTACTTCCAATGGTGTTCGCGTTGACCTCATGTCTTGCGAACCCGGTTGCTTCGCCGCAACTCCGCGCGGCGTGTGACCATCGGACGCATCGAACACGCCTCGCCACGCGTTGCAGACAAATAAATATCGGACACGAATCGCGATGGTTATACGACACCACGTTTCTTTCCCGGATTGCACAACTCTTGGAAACAGATGGAGATACGCAAGATCGGCCTGAATTCGGTCGCAGGTTCTAATCCTGTTGCCCCATTACGATGCGGCCCTTGTCCCAAATCCTCGGGCGGCTGTTGAGAGAATTGGAGGTCCCCCAGTGAAGCGATTCACCATTTGCATGTTCGTGTGTTTGCTCGTCGCTTGCACGTCGACGAAGTCCACTCAAGAAACAGGAGATCCATCTATGAGGCTCGGGAACTTTTCAGTCAGTCTGACGGTCAAGGACATCGCGGTGTCCCGCGCGTTCTACGAAAAACTCGGCTTCAAGATGGTCGCCGGCGACCAATCCAAGAACTGGGTCGTCCTCCAGAATGGAGATGCCAGGATCGGCCTCTTCCAAGGGATGTTCCCCCGCAACATGCTGACCTTCAACCCCGGATGGGACGGCAACAAAAACACTCTGACCGACTTCGAGGATGTCCGCGAGCTGCAGAAAATGCTCAAGGCCCGCGGCATCACTCCCGACCCAGTCGCCGATGAGTCCACCACCGGCCCCGCGTACATCATGCTCACCGATCCCGACGGCAATCCGATCCTGATCGATCAGCACGTGCCCAGTCCGAAGAAGTGAACGACAACTCTCCGCGATGAATCGCCAAGTTCTTGATCTATCCGGGCTCGCCGACGCGATCGAACAACTACTCACTCGCATCGTCGAGCGATTTCCTGAATCCGGGCTTCGAAAGAATGCAACACTTCTTCTGGAGTATGCGCGAGAACTCGAACGCGATCGTGAAACGCTGGTGAAAGTTCCAGGCTGGATTCGCCTCATCAGCTGGCTCGGTGGCTTTGCGGTTGTTGGATTCATCTTTCTTTCTGGCGTGTATGTGGTCAAGACGGAATCCGGCATTGAAACGCTGCCCAATTTTCTGCAGGCGCTCTCGGCAGTGATCACAGTTTTCGCTGGCGCGACCGCCGGCTTCTTCACGATGCGATCCATCGAACAATCCCAGGTGCGCCGACTCGCTCTCAGCAAACTTCAATTCCTGCGCGAGATGGCGCATGTCATCGACATGCTGCAATTGTCGAAATCTCCTGTCGCAATCATGTTTCCACCGAATCCTTTGGACCCCGCCGATGCGACGCGTTCGCACAAACCCATTCTCACTCCCAAGGAGATGTTCCAATACCTGAGCTACTGCGGAGAACTCTCTGCGTTGATAGGAAAACTGGCGGTGATCTTCATCGGCTGGGTTCACGATCCGACCTTGCTGGCGACCATCGACGATGTCGAGGATCTGTGCTCGGATTTGGAACGCAAGATGCTCAGCAAGCTGCTGCTCATCGAGCAACTGCATCAGCGATTGCGTTGAGGAGGAAAGATCACGCGCATTGGCAGGTGTGGCGAGATTCGAGGCGAATATTCGGCTATATTGCCCGCATTCAATACTGACTAGGTCCGTAAAGGCAGTTGCCTCTCGCTTAAACACATCGTGGAGCAAACAATATGGCAGACATCCGCAGGGCGTTAAAAAAGTTCGCACCGACTTTTATCCAAGCTCGTGAGGCTTCGTTGAATGAAGCAGATACTGTGCTACGTCTCTGCAAATGCTTTACAGATGTCTTCGGCTACGACGCAATTGGGGACATCAGCCGCGAAGCAAATCTCAAGAACAAGTTTGTAGATGTTTGCTTAAAAATTGACGACCAAATTCGCATCCTTGTGGAAGCAAAAGCTGCCCCCGTTCAACTTCGTGATCGTCATATCGAGCAAGCACAAGCGTACGCATCACACAATAACTATCCATGGGTTCTTTTGACAAATGGAGTCGAATGGAACCTTTACCACCTCACCTTTGGCGAGGGAATTGAGTATGAAATTGCTTTTAGTGTCTCTTTGGATAAAGAAGAATCATTTGACGAAGCTGTCGAAAAACTTAGTTACCTTCACAGACACTCTGTTAAGAAGGGTCTATTAGAGAAGTTTTGGGAAACCGAGACTGCCCTGAGTGCTGGTTCGATTGGGAAATCTTTGTTTACCGATTCGGCGCTCAATTTTTTGCGCCGACAGATTCGCAAAGACAGCGGGATGTTGGTTGACACAGAAGAGTTGGCCTCTTCAATACAGCAAATGTTTACGGCAGAAGCTCGCGAGCAAATTGGCCCCGTGAAAATTCGCCGCAAAAGAAAAACAAAAACAAAGACTGCCTCAGCGAGTGTTCCAAACGATTCGAACCCGAATTGAAATTGCAGAGTAAATTTTTGCGGATCTCACGCATTGTCTAATCGACAGCACTTCATGATGACCTATCATTCGGCATTTGGTATTGCGGCGGGACTGTTGTCCTTTGTTGCCTATCCGATTTACATAGCCGACATTCTGAAAGGCAACACCAAACCCAGTAAGGTGACTTGGTGGGTCCTATCGATCCTTAACGGAGCGATCGCTGTCAGTTATTACGCTGCCGGTGGCCGAGAAGCGATTTGGATACCCATTAGCTATTGTGTTGGATTCTTGAGCGTCGCGCTTCTTTCTCTAAAATATGGAGCACATTCCAAAAGCGGGTTGGATTTTATTTGTTTGGGAGGAGCGATTCTAAGCATTGGACTCTGGCTCGTGCTTAAGTCCCCCAATATCGCGCTTACATTACTCATCCTTACCGACTTCCTTGGACTTGTGCCGACCATTTGCAAGGTTTATCGAGAGCCGAGAACAGAAAATCGTTTGTCGTGGATCATTGCTGCAGTAGCTGGGGTACTGAATCTATTTGCGATTAGCGAATGGACAACAGTCGTGGTCGCATATCCCTTGTATGTGGCGATACTAAATTTGCTAATTACTCTTCTAATCATTCGTCCGCAAACTGCATCAGTTTCCAATCCAAGTATTGGACTTGTTCCAATCTTTCCGCATTTTAAGAAGTTCGAACTTTCTGATAAGGACAAATTCGAAGCATTTACAGAAAAATTTCCTCCCTATTCCGATTTCGAATTCGGCAGCCTTTGGGCATGGGATGTGAAAGAAGATATGGAGTTTTCTTTTTTGAATGGAAATCTTGCAATCCGGTTTACTGATTATGTGAGTGGCGAACCTTTTTATACTTTCCTTGGCGACAATAAAGTTAATGAGACTGCGGAGCAGTTGATCTCCCTTTCCGAAACATGTGGCTATGGCAGCGCTCTTAGCCTTGTCCCCGAGGTAGCAATCTGCAAACTGGACAACACTCGTTTCAAGGCGGAAGAAACCCGCGAACACTTCGACTACCTCTACGAATTGGAACAACATGTCACTTTTGAGGGTGGGAAACTAAAGAGCCGACGTAACTTCCTCAATGGATTTTTAGAGCAGAATCCACATTATTGCGCTTTGCCGCTCGACCTGAACGACGAAGATGCGAAAGGGAAAATACTCACATTGTGCAAGAAGTGGGAAGACAATAGGGGATACCCAATTCCGCATGAAGCAAGCGCACACGCACGCTTCCTGGCGGCTGCCGAGCATTTCAATTATTTGACTATCGGTATCACAGTGGATAGCGAGTTGATAGCGTTCTGTACCAGCATTCTGCTTCCAGGTGGTCATGCGAACGGATTGTTCGAAAAGGTTGATACTGCGTATCACGGAATTCATTCCCTATTACGCAGCGAAGTTGCAAAATATTTACGATGGAAAGGATTTACGTACTTCAACTATGAACAGGACTTGGGCATTGAAGGTTTACGCCAATCAAAAATGTCCTTTAATCCCGTTATGTTTCTCAAGAAATACAAAATTTCTCGCATAGTCGCAGCCAACGACATGGTTGTAAATCAAGACAACGACGATGAAATGCGCATTTAGTCTGTGACCAGCTTGAACAATCGGATCCATTCGTTCGGTCACGACCTGGCGTGGCGGCGACGGAAGAATTGTCCCCGCGCATCACCCAACATCTGCCAATCTGACAACTCGCCAGGCTAGGGAAAAGCATTTTTAGACAGGTGCGGAAGCGGCAAATGAAATCACACTTGTCGCGTAACCACTATGCCAGAAAGGAGTTGCGTGCAATTTGTTGTAAGGGTTGTGTTTGGTATGCCGTTTGATTTGGATATTGGTTCGAAAAAATTGGCGGCGCAAAGTGGCGCTCCAGTGTTGTGATTCAGCATTCAAACGGAGCATTCAGGCATGGCAAAGCAAATGATTACGGAGCGGGCGTTCGATTTTAGAGGGTTCCAGAAGTTGGCCGGCTCTGGCATCAACGTTTTTGTGCCCACCCAGCTTGCGCACATCTATGTGAAGCTGGATTTCCAGTCCAAGTTCGAAAGCGCGCAGACCGCAGAGGATGCAAAGGGGTTTTTCCGCTCGGTGGCGCGGGCAACACTGGCAACCGACTTGGTGGCGAAAGGTTATGGAGGCGAAGTGCTGGAAGTTCAGGGGTCGATGCTCCACATCGGGGTCCCGCTCCCCGCGGCGACCTTTGACGCTCAGAGCCTTATGGGTTCCCTTCATGCCGCGTTGGGCGACCTGTTCAGCAGAGTTGGATCACGTGTCGACGGATGGCGGATGGCCTACGACAATGGTCGGACGCTGGTTGTGGCGAGTCGCGGCGTGCATGGCGACTCTTCCTATGTCTCGCTCGGCAAGTCCGCAAATCGCCCGGCCAAGCACATCTACGCGCAACTCGAACTCCCAGAATCCGAACGCAAACTGAAGAGAGGGTGCTACGCCGAGTGGGATTCGAGGACCACAGCCTGGAAATATGGTGACCTTGGTCTGCTTCCCCGGATGCTGAAGGAGGCGCATAGGGCCTCGTCAGAGGCTTATCGCATTGAACCCCGAGTCTCCTTCATTGAAGCTATCTCGACAAAGCGCGGTGTGCGTGCGGATGCTGCGCCGATAGGACCTGGCGCGGTCAATCCAAACGTGCCTCGTACCTACTTCGGTTGGGTGATGCGCGCCGATCTCGACGGATTCACCGCCCGAGTCGAGGAGTGCTTCGACGATGATGCAAGACTGACCAAGCTCGCCTCGGATTTTTTGTTGTTGATGGAAGCCACTGCGAGTTTCACTATGGCTCACAAAGAAACGCTGGCCCAACTGCCGTGGGCCGGCGATAACTTCACGGTTGGTGCAATTTACGGCTCCAAGGATGAATATGACCGCTCAGCTCCCCGTCGCCTGACGGAACTCGTCCTTGACTTCGAGAAAGAATTGGCGACACAGGCAAAGGCGGTGGGATTCGGCGGATGGGCGTACGGCGTCGCCGGTGGAGAAGTACACGGTAACGCGGGCGGAAACATGTACATCGCTACAGCCGAAGCGGGAGGACGCCGTTTCCTGCTCGGAGCGGGCGAAGGATTCGGGCGCAGCGCCCAAGCCTTCGGTGATGTCAACCCAAAAGCTGGGATGATTGTCATCTATGAACCGGACTGGGCGCGGCTGGACGAGGGATACAAAAAGACCTTTGACAAGGCTACAACTGCTCACGGCACACAGTCTTCTTTGTTCCGACAGGCGCGGACTGCCGCGCTGCAGTCAGAACGCGTTCGGCTTGCTACGGTCGGTGTCCCAACAATAATCAGCATCCCGGGTCGTTCGTCGGTTCCTGTGTCGACAAAACCCTACTTCAAATGAACAGGTGTTATGCCTTTGCACATCTCATCGCACGCGATCTGCGCGAGGGAACCGTTGAGACGGTGAGGGGCGCTGGATTTGTCGTAAGCGGCAGGCTGGACATTGGTCCCATCCTTGTCGGTATTAAGATCGAAGTGCCATGGCGGTTCCAGCAGGTAAAGCGTCTGCCGCCCACAATCTTCTGCCTAGAACCGTGGATGAAGTCCGGCCCTGACTGGCACAACGGACCACCCTTATGCTGGACGCTGCCAAATCTTTGGCGGGATTGCATGACGCGTCGCCAAAAGTCCGTCGCATCGATCATGTCGGAGGGGTGGAATTGGATGCGAAACAATGTTTCTGCTTTGGTTGCGAAGCACTATGACGCTGAACTCCGCGGACTGAAGGAGTGGCAGCCTGAATGGGATTTTTGGGGCCATGGGGCTAAGGGCGTAATCGAATACAAGTCGGAACAGCGACAATGCCGCGCAAACAACATCGCTCGGAAGCGACAAGGAGCAAAGTAAATGTCAGAACTATTGAACCCGATATCCAAAGTTATTGATCGAAATGAAAAAGTGCTAGATCGAACCCAGGAGGCAATCCGCGCAGCCGACACCAAGACGGGGATTCTCGTGGCGGTAGCAACCGCGATGGTTGGCGCTACGTTGCTATGCATTCCAGCGCCGGAGTATCGAAATTCCAATATGTTGATCATTGCCTTTGCCGCGATCGCGTTACCTGTCTTCCAAATGATGTGGTGTCTCCACACCACCATCCCTCATAACAACGCAAAAAAAACATCATTGATCTACTATGGTGAAATCTGCCAGAAAACGCTCGAAGACTTTGTGAAAGATGCTGCCAATGCCGACGATGTTGTCTATCAGGAGGATCTGTTGAATCAGGTTCACCGCAACAGCCAAATCGCTTCGGCAAAGCATGGGCATCTGAAAATCGGCTTGGGAATGATGTGGTGGGCCATCCCCATATGGGGGGTTCTCACATGTCTGCTGTTATATCTAGGCACAAATTCGTCTCCACTCGGCCCAACGACACCATTTTCAATCCGAAGTTGCAACTCATACATCACAGCAATAAACGTGCGTGGCAGCGGCGGCGACATGGACACGAGCCCCTGCTACTAAGAGGTTTTCGATGGGAATGACACAAGACCTTAGTGCCGAAGTCAATAAAATCATCAAGGAAACTTGGTCCACAACGGAAGGCCGCGTTGTTCCTGAAGCCGAGAATATCGAACTCGGCAACAAAGGCGTGACGCTCGATGCCACATGCCTGTACGCGGACCTTGCTGAAAGCACGAAGCTCGTCAACACCCTCCATCCGCAGATAGCCGCAGAGGTGTATAAGTGTTACCTAAATTGCGCGTGCCGGATCATCGGTAGCCAAGGCGGCGTGATTACAGCGTTCGATGGCGATCGGGTAATGGCTGTTTTCATCGGAGACACAAAGAACACCTCAGCTGTGCGGTCGGCGCTCGCAATCAATCACGCGGTCGTCAAGATCATCAATCCCGCTTTCAAGGACCACTATAAGGAGAAGATCGGGGATTACGAGGTGAGCCATTCGGTGGGAGTTGATACCAGCAAGGTCCTAGTCGCCCGCACTGGCATCCGCGGCTCCAACGACCTCGTATGGGTAGGACGTGCAGCAAATTACGCAGCCAAGCTCTGCACACTGCGAAACGGATTTTACGCCACCTGGATAACCGGAAGCGTCTACGACGGCATGAAAGGCAGCGTGAAGGTGACACCGGACGGGACCAAGAACATGTGGGAGGAACTAGTCTGGAAAGCACAGGGCGACCTAAAGATCTATCGGTCCGCGTACCACTGGAGTCTTTGATTTACGAAGGTGCGGGACATCAGAAGTAACGGCCTCCCCGATTTACCATGTAATCTTTCGTCATGAGCCCCAGCCGCCGCGGTTTCTCACTGACCGAGATCCTCGTGACTCTCACGATTCTTGTGATCCTTGTCCTGCTGATCGTCTACGCATGCGTGATAATGAGCCGCATGTCCAACAATCTGGTGGGACAACAGAAAAAGCGCACGATGGCTCCTGCAACATCACGCGTTGAAGTTCTTTGCTAACTGAATCCCCATAGGATCACGCCATGAGCAGCGCCGGCCCATCGTGGACCCCCGATCAATTGCAGGCTGAGTCCCCGGCAGGCGCGGCGACTCCGCACGAGTTGATCGGAGCCGCAAACTCATGACACCGACGGCAGACACGCTGGCTTGTGAGCAGTGCATGCCCATCCATTCCGCGCGATTGCGCTTCCTCGACCGGTATCTCACGCTGTGGATCTTCCTCGCGATGACCGCGGGAGTGCTGCTCGGGCGATTCGTTCCCGGCGTGAAAGCCGCCGTCGACTGCGTGACTGTCGGCACCACCAACATCCCCATCGCCATCGGGCTCATCCTGATGATGTTTCCACCACTGGCCAAGGTGCGGTACGAGGAACTTCCGAAGATATTCGGCGACTGGAAGATCCTCGCGCTATCGCTCTTCCAAACCTGGATCGTCGCCCCAACGCTCATGTTCGCGCTCGCGGCGATCTTTCTACATGACAAGCCCGAGTACATGCTTGGCCTGATTCTGGTGGGTCTGGCGCCTTGCATCGCGATGGTGCTGGTGTGGAATGACCTGGCCAAGGGAAGCCCGGAATACGCCGTTGGATTAGTGGCTTTCAACAGCATCTTTCAAGTACTTTTTTTCGGCGTCTACGCGTGGGTGTACATGACGTGGCTGCCGCCTTTGGTGGGGCTGCATGGAGTGGCCGTGGACGTGAGCATGGCGAGCATCTTTAAGAGCGTGCTCCTGTACCTGGGCATTCCCTTCATTGCCGGAATGTTCACGCGGATGATCCTCCGGGCGATCAAGGGCGACGCGTGGTATACGCGGAAATTTCTTCCCCGCATCTCGCCCATCACGCTGGTCGCGCTGCTCTTCACCATCGTGGTGATGTTCAGTTTGCAAGGTGACCGCATCGTTGCAGCGCCGATGGACATCCTGCGGATCGCCGTGCCGCTGGTGCTCTACTTTGTCATCATGTTCTTTGCGTCGTTCTTCATGGCCCGCCGCGTGGGCGCGGACTATGAGCGATCGGCCACGCTCGCCTTGACCGCAAGCGGGAACAACTTCGAGCTGGCCATTGCGGTGGCAATCTCGGTCTTTGGGATCACGTCGGGCATGGCCTTTGCCACTGTCATCGGCCCGTTGGTGGAGGTGCCGGTGCTGATTGGCTTGGTGAGCGTGTCGCTGTGGCTTGGGCGGAAGTTTTTCCCTGGCCAACTCTCTGGAAACGCAGATGAAGAATCGCTGACGGGTCCGATCAAATAGGATCACGCCATGAGCAGCGCCGGCCCATCGTGGACCCCCGATCAATTGCAGGCCGACCCGCACTCCGACCCCGCGAAGGCGGAGCGCGTGCAGAGCATGTTCACCGCGATCGCCCCCACCTACGACCTGAACAATCGCATTCACTCGTTCGGTCTGGATCAGGCGTGGCGACGGCGCACCGTGCGCGAGGTGGCCAAGCGTCTCGCCTCGCCGGATCATCGCACCGCTGGCGATGCGGCCAAGCGACTTAAGCCGCTGCTGGATAAAAAAGTTCTCGACATGGCCTGCGGCACCGGCGACCTCACTGAGCTCTTCCGCAAGGCTGGCGCTCTGGCCACCGGCGGCGACTACACGCCGGCGATGCTGGAGATCGCCCGCGCGAAATCCGCCCGGCACGACGGCGCGGACCCTCGCATTCTCTTCGTCGAGGCCGACGCGACGCAACTCCCCTTCCACACCTCCACTTTTGACGCGGTCACCATCGCCTTCGGCCTGCGCAATGTCTCCGACCCCGCCAAGGCGATCGCCGAATTCTTCCGCGTGCTGCGGCCCGGCGGCGTGATGGCGATTCTCGAATTCGACCAGCCCTCATCGCGCCTCGTGCGCTTCGTCCACAATTTCTACACGCAGCGCATCATGCCGCTCACCGCGACCGCGATCGCCCGCGACCGCTCCGGAGCGTACAAGTACCTGCCGCGCAGCGTGAGCACCTTTCTGACTCCGCAGGGAATTGCGCATCTGGCGGCGGCCTCCGGCTTCGAGCGCATCGAGCACCACTCGCTCACCTTCGGCACCTGCGCCCTCACGCTGGCCAGCCGCCCCGCCCTATGATGGCCGCGAGCAATGCCATTCGACTCGCTGACCTACGCGTGGAATCACTCGGAACTGCTCCGCCCCGCGCTTGAGGGCCGCTTCGCCGCCGATTCGCATTCGGGCTGGAGCCGCCTGGACACCAGCTTCGACCATCTCACCGAGGCCGTGAAGCCGCTGACCGGCGCCATCGTCTGCGGCATCCATTCCGAAATCCTTGGCGTGCGCGTGCCGCACGCCGACATCGCCCAGGCCGTCGCGCAGGATCCCTTCCGCCTCATCGGCTTCGCGGGCATCGATCCGCTGTCCGGTGATTGGATCAAGCAGCTCGCCGCAGCGCGCAAATTGAGCCTGCATGGCGTCTGCGTCTGCCCCGCGGCGCAGGGCGTGCACCCCACACATCCCGAGGCGATGAAACTCTGGGCGAAGTGCGAGGCGGAAGGCCGCCCTGTGATCTCGCTGCCGCTGGGTTCCGCCAGCGGCTCGACGCCAATTGAGTTTGGCCATCCGACCGCGTGGGATGAACCCGCGCGGCAGTTTCCAAAGTTGAAGATCGTCATCGGCG
Source organism: Planctomycetota bacterium (assembly GCA_021414025.1). Lineage (NCBI taxonomy): Bacteria > Pseudomonadati > Planctomycetota > Planctomycetota bacterium. Next base: position 777,235 of record JAIOPG010000002.1, read on the forward strand.
GCTTCGGCTGGCCCTGGATCGACGAGTGCCTGGCGATGCTGGTGCGCCACCCGCAACTCTTCACCGAAACGTCGCTGCTGGTGCGGCGCCCCTGGCGATTGCTGCCGACTTTGGCCGACGCCGAATCCCTTGGAGTGCTGGAGCAGGTCCTTCCCGGCAGCGGATTCCCCTTTCTTTCGCCCAGCGCGGCGCTGCAGACGATTCTGACGGTGAATCGCTGGGCCAACGAGGCCGGTCCGCGCCTGAGCCCTGCCTCTCTGCGGGGAATCACGGAAAGGAATATCTTCAAGACGCTGGGCGTGAATCCGCCGCTGCTGGCGCCCAAGGACCTCGCTTCCGACATTCCTGAAACACTGCTTTGAGAATTTCATTCCGCGCATTCGAAGAACTCCACCCATGAAATTGCTCCGACCAACCCTGCTGCTCGTCGCGATCTCCCTGATCGGCTGCCTTGTCGCGGGCTGCTACAGCTTCCAGTGGCCCTGGTCCTCGGGCACGAATTTGATCACGGCGGGCCTGGCGGAGAATCCGATCAAGCTTCCCTTCGATCCCAAGCAATGCTTTTACTCGGTCGAGCCTGCTCATACCTCGTTCTTCCTGAGCGACCTGGCACCGGATGAGTTCGAAGATGCCGAGTTTCTGACCGGCCAGGTGATCAACATCGAACTGCTCTGGGAGCCCAAGCCCGGCTACACGCCGCTGGATCCCACCACCACCAATCTGGCGATCCGTCTGCTGGTTTTTTCAAATGGCGAGGCGGGCCTCTACGGCGGCGGCGGTTTCGCCTGGCCCAAGGGAACGCCCGGCGAGACGGACATGCAGCTTCAGATCACCGGCAGCAACCTTTCGCTGCTGGCCAAGACCAAGGGTTTCGTCGACCTGTTGAGCCCCGGCGAGATGCTGGGCTCCGTCGATGCGAGCATGAACGAGCAGGCTTCAGTCCGCTTGCGGCGCACCGCGAGCCAGATCATCTCCAACAAGCTGGGCGTGGTGCGCTGGGTGGACGCGGCGCCGCCGGCGAACCTCAATCTGGCTTCGACGGACCGCTGACATTTCCCAGGATGCGCTGGGCGATCTCAAGCATTTGCCGCGTGCAGGCGGACATGGGCTCCGGCACGTCCGTGGCGGGCACCAATTCCATGCTCTGATACTCCCAGTTGGGCGGCGCGTCGGGCGGCTGGACCATTCGGAGCTCGTGAACGATCTCCCACGTCGAGACGACCGGATCATGAAAGAGCGCGTGCGCGACGGCTCTGCTCTGGGATTGCACGCCGCACTCTTCCAGCAATTCACGCTCGATGCCGATCGCGGGATCCTCGCCCGGCTCCACGCTGCCGGCGGGAGCAAATTCCCATTCGTTCGGATAGCTGGCGCAGCGTTGGCTGCGCAGCCCAACCAGGCACTTGCCCTGCCAGTGCGCGACCGCCCGCGTGCCCAGACCCGTGAAGCCGCTCTTGAGGCCGGCCGCCCGCACCGCGTTCATGCGGTAGGTGGTTCGCGCCACGTGGATGGTGGCGCCGCCGTGGCCGTCGCGATGGACGCCAATCACGTGGAAGACCGGACCGTCGACCAGTTTCGGATTGCCCTGGCAGAGTTGCCGCCAGGCGTCGTCGATTGACCGCGCTTCGCACGTCGCGTTGAAAGGCTCCTCCACCACCACGATGCGCGGCGGCCGGCGCAGCCAGATCAGCCGCTGCGATGTGCCCGTTGATGGCGGCGGCTTGGACAAGGCGCGTGGGCGGGCCGGGTCACGCCCGCGCGACGGCGTCGGGATCGTCCTGCAGATACTCCTTCGGCTTGTAGAGCAGCACCACAAAGACAAAGAGCACGGTGGCGCCGATCATGAGCTTGGTGAAGAACCAGTAGTAGTCGGCTCCAATGAGCGTGGAGTTGCCGTTGGCGTCCATGGTGAAGCGATTGACCGCGGCCGTGAACAGGTTGCCCAGCGAAACCGAGAGCAAATAGAAGCTCATGATGAGCGACTTCATCTGGGTCGGCGCCTGCGTGTAGCTGAACTCAAGGCAGGTGATGGAGACCAGCACTTCCGCCGCGGTGATCACCACGTAGGCCAGCAGCTGCCAGCCGACGGTCGGCCAGTTGGCCCGCTGCGTGGATCCATCCTTCATCACTGCCACGCCGGCGGTCACGATGGGATTGACGATCTCTTCGAGCTGCTTCGCCGAGGGAGTGGCCGCGATCTTCTCCAGGTCGACCGCGGTCGCGTTCTGCTCACCCTCGCGCATGGCCTTGCAGGTCGCCACGACGTCGATCTTGCCGGCGAGGCACGCGGGAGTGACGACCTCGCGAAAGTGCGCCTCCTCCTTGTCGATCAGCCCCTGGGCGTAGCCGGTGATTCCAAAGGCCAGCACGGTCAGGGCGAATCCCATCAGGATCTTGCGCAGCGGTGTGAGTTTGAAAAGTTTGCCCATCACCGGATAAATGACGTAGGCGAAGAGCGGGATGTAGATCAGGATCAGCAGCGGATTGATCGCCTGCACCTGGCTCTCCAGCCAGACGATGCCCATGAAATTCAGGTTCATCTGCTGGGCCTGCTGCACCCACGCGCCGCCGCTCTGGTCATAGAGCGACCAGAACATCGCCACGAAGATGTAGATGGGCACCAGCTTGAAAATGGCCTTCAACCCGGAGAGCCCGAAGGTCTCGCCGAAGTAGCGCATGCCGCGCGGCTGGATGTGCGTGAAGCGCTTGCGCCCCATGAAGAAGACGATGGTGGCGATGGCCATCAGGATGCCGGGGACGCCGAAGGCCCAGCCCGGTCCGTGGTTCTTCAGCAGCCACGGCGTGAGCAGCGTCGAGAAGAACGATCCGAAGTTGATGGAGAAGTAGAACCAGCCGTAGACCTTCTCGAGCAGATGCTTGTTGCGATGGCCGAACTGGTCGCCGACATTGGCGGAGACGCAGGGCTTGATGCCGCCGGAGCCGATCGCGATCAGCAGCAGGCCCGCCACCATCCAGCTCTTGGGCTCCATCGAGGCCTCAAGCGCCGCCGGCGGAAGATCGATCAGTGAAAGGCACAAGTGGCCCAGGCAATAGACGATCGAGAGCGACATGATGGTGACGTACTTGCCCAGGAAGGCGTCGGCGATGATGGCGCCGATCACCGGGAAGAAGTAGGCGCTGGCGACGAAGAGGTGCATCCACTCGCGGGCCTCGGTGTCGGTCATGTAGTTGGGGATCGCCTTGGCCGAGAGCAGGTACTGCGTCATGAAGACCACCAGGATGGTCTTCATGCCATAGAAGGAGAATCGCTCGGCGGCTTCGTTGCCGACGATGAAGGGGATTCCCCCGGGCATCTTGTCGGTGTCGGTGGGGACGGTTCGATATTTGCTGGCCATGGTCAAGGAAGTGTAAAGAACTTTGCGCGGAGGTGCACCGCGCGTCCGCTGCACCGCGCCGACCCGAGTCACATGGGCGCGCCCGCGCGGGCGCTACTCCCCCGCCTTGACGAAGGTCATGCTCTTGAGGTCCTTGGTCACGCCGGGGAATTGCAGCACGTGGTTGTGCATCACCACGTAGACCCCCGGCGCCAGGATCTGCACCGCCAGCAGCGCCTCGGTGAGGTTCTGCGTGGCGTCGGTCTTGCGCAGCTCCCACGGGCGCATGGCCCCGGTGAAGACCACGGGTTTCATGGGCTTTTTGGCGGAGCGAAAGCGGGCCAGCGATCGCTCGCCGCTCTGGGCCAGTCGATCGGTGCCGTGCACCACCACCACGCCATCGTGGTCCTGGCATCGCGCCACCACTTCCTCGGCGATGAGGTCGTGATCGGCCTCGGCCATGTCCAGGCTGTCCTTGTTCATCAGCGCGACGCGCGTGACGGATTCAATTCCGCGCAGCTCGAGGTGCGAGAGCATGACATCGAGCACGCTGACATGGTTCTTCAGCGTGCCGCCGAGCTCCTCGTAGGTCTTCTCGATTGTGCCGCCGGTGGAAATCAGTGCGATGCGCTTCATGTCGCGAGGATAGAAAGTTTTCGCAGTCGGCACGGCGCATCAGCCCTCGACCAGGCGCTCCTCGGACGCCAGACATTCGCGGTCGGTGCAGACTTGCAGGCGCACGCTCAGGCGCAACGGCCGCGGCGTGGGGCGCGGCCGCGTCACGACAACGGCGACTTCCACTTGGCCCTCGTAGCCGAGCGAGCCGTCGGTGCAGCGAATCGCGGTTGGATAGCGGCACTCCAGGTTCACGCCTTGGTCGCGAGCGGAGATGTCGAAGTCGCTCAAGACATGATGGCCGCGGTCGATGTCCAGACGCAGCGCGAACTGATCGAAGGAATGATTCAGCGGTACCAGAGAGATGTTCACCGGCGACTTCGCCGATCCGCCGGGAACACGCCCCGGCAGAATCGCGCCGAGTTCCCCCGCCGCGATCAGCGATCGCACCGCGGAAGTCGGCTTCTCGGCGATGTCGCCGCTGGCGCGATCAAGAGTGGTCCAGGCGCGCTCAGCCCACTTGGTGTTCCCCGTCAACTTCGCCAGCGCGACCAGACATTGGGTGATTACACCGGCGCCCGATGGAGTCGCTCCGTCGTCGATCGCGCTGATCGAGGCGATACGACCGCTCTCGTCGGCCAGAGCCTCGACCCATCCGAGTTCGGAATTCCAGAACTTTGTCCACGCGGCATCCACGATCTCGCTTGCACGCTCAAGCCAGCGCGGATTCTTCGTGGCCTGCGAGAGCGCCAGCAATCCGGCGGCGAGGCAGGCGTAATCCTCGAGGTAGCCGGGGCCGCTGAGTTTGCCATCCTTCACCGAACGATGCACAAGACCGTCCGTGGGAGCAAGTTGCTTCATCACATCGTCCGCCGCACGCGTTGCCGCTTCGACCCAGCGCGGCTCCTTCATCAATCGCCCCGCTTCGGCCAAGCCCTCGATGGCCAGGCCATTCCACGAGGCGATCAGCGTGGCGTCCTGACGCGGCGATGGACGGCGCGATCGCTCGGCAAGAAGTGCCTTACGCAAGGTGTCGAATCGCGAAGACCACTGATCCAAATCCACCTTCAGTTCCTTTGCCAACTTCTCCGGCCGCGCCCGCAATTGCAACACGAATTTCGGCTCGTCCTCCGGATGGTGCGGATCTCGGAAGTTTGGCGAGCCCTCCATCGCGAAGGCGTCGACGGCCAGCGCCACTTCGCTCTTCAATCCGGCGAGCTCAAGCGTGCGCTGGATCTCCTGCCTGCTCCAGATGTAATTGAGCCCCTCGCGGCCATCGACCTCGGCGTCGATCGCCGCCATGAAGCCCCCGCTCTTGGTCTGCATCACACCGATCAGAAACTCCGCCAGCTCGCGCGTGACTTGCGCGAGGAATGGATCGCCGCTGCGGCCGGCCTGCCGCGCATAGAGCTGCAGCAATTGCCCCTGGTCGTAGAGCATCTTCTCAAAGTGCGGCACGGTCCACGTGGCGTCGACGGCATAACGATGGAAGCCCCCGTCGAGTTGGTCGCGCACGCCGCCAAGAGCCATGCCGTCGAGCGTGCGGGCCAAGGCCGCATCGGCGCGATCGCCTCCCACTGTCTGCAGGAAGAGCGAAAGCGATGGTTGCGGAAACTTTGGCGCTCCGCCAAATCCGCCATTGATCGAGTCGTGATAGGAAAGCAGGGCCTGCGCCGTGCTTGCTTGCAGCGCATCGTCCAGCGGTCGTCGCTGCGCCCTCAGCTTCAGTTGCGATTCCACCAGCCGCGATAGCTCAGCGGCCTGAGCCTCGATGTCGCTCCGCATGCTGAACCATGCGCCAGATATTTTCCCCAGCAATTCGGGAAAGCTGCTCCGCCCATGCATCGGCCGCGGCGGGAAGTAGGTGCCGGCGAAGAATGGCCGCAACGACTTCGGCTCCAGGAAAACGTGCAGCGGCCATCCCCCGCTCGCATGCCCCTCGGTGATCGAGGTGAAGACCTGGCATGCGGTCATCCACAAGGCATCCAGGTCAGGCCGCTGCTCGCGGTCCACCTTCACGCAGACGAAGTGCTTCCCCATCAGGCGCGCGATCTCCTCATCCTCGAAGCACTCGCGCTCCATCACATGGCACCAATAGCAGGTGCTGTAGCCGGTGCTCACCAGCAGCGGCACGTCGCGCTGACGCGCTTCCGCGATCGCCGCCTCCGACCAGGGGTGCCAAGGCACCGGATTGAAGGCGTGCTGCAGCAGATAGGGACTCGTCTCGCCGGCCAGAAGATTCGGCTCGCCTTTGGGCCCATGCGCCTTCGATGGCGAAGTCGGCTTCATCAGAGCGTTCGCGTCGCCCGGGGATAGCTGCCCAGCACGCGCATCGTCGACACCGAAGGCTTCGCGGTGGCCAAGGCCGCCTGCAGCGCCGCATCGCTCTCATGCGCGTCGGCGTCGATGAAGAAGGTGTAGGTCCAGTTCTCCTGTCCGCTGGGCCGCTTGTCGATGTGGCTCAGGTTCACGCCATGCTTGCGGAAGGAATCCAGCACATCCACCAGGGCGCCGGGGCGATTGGCGGTGGCGAACATGATCGTGGTGCGATCCTCGCCGGTGGGCTTGGCGCTTTCGCGGCCCAGCACCAGGAAGCGCGTGATGTTGTTGTGATGGTCCTCGATCCCCTCGAAGAGCGCGTTCAATCCGAACATCTGCCCCGCCATCGATGAGCCGATCGCCGCGGTCGATGGATCGTTGGCGGCCTCCATGGCGGCCGCGGCGGTGCTGGCCACGGGCACCAGCTTCGCGCCGGGAAATCGCTGGGCGATCCACTTGCGGCACTGCGCGAAGACCTCGCCGCGCGAGCAGATTCGCTTGACCTCCGCAGGCGAGCCCACCGAAAGCAGGCACTGATTCACCAGCACCATCGCCTCGGCGCAGATGCGCACCTCGTGATCCTGAAAAGCGTCGAGCGTCTCCACAATGCCGCCGCCGATCGCATTTTCATAGGGCACCAGCCCGTGGTGGCAGCGGCCGCGCTCGACCTCCTCGAAGACGCTTTCAATGCTTTCCAATTCCGCCAGCTCCACGCTGGAACCGAAATGCCGCAGAGTGGCGATGTGGCTGAAGGTGCCCTTGGGTCCGAGGAATCCGACGCGCAGCGGCAGCTCCAGGCCGAACGAGCCGCTCATCAACTCGCGCCAGATCGCCTCGATGGTGCGCGGCGGCAGCGGCCCGTCGCGCCGCGCCAGCAGGCGGTCCAGCACTTCCTTCTCGCGGTGCGGCGAGTAGATCGCCACGCCCTCGGCGCGCTTGGCGTTGCCCACCTCGATCACGATCCGGGCCCGCTCCTGCAGCAGCTTCAGAAGCTGGTCGTCCAGGGAGTCGATTCGCTCGCGCAATCCCTGCAGCGGCGTTTCCGGCGGCCGCGGGCTTGATTCAGGCTTGGAATTGCTCATGGAAGTGGCGACGAGCATAGCCGCGAGCCGATAGATCAAGCGTGTTCATCCCGCTGCTGGCCCTCTCATGGATTGGATCCTGCCTGTCGATCGGCTGCGGAGGCGTGCTGTGGGCCTTCGGCGGGCGCATCGTTCACCGCGCGGTGGCGGTGGCGGGATTCGTGTGCGGCATTCCCGCCGGCGTGCTGCTGAGCCAGGCGATGGGGATCGAGACGCTTCCCCCCTGGGCCAATGCAATCATCGGCGCCTTCGCGGGCCTGCTGCTGGCACTGCTCGCCTACCGATTCGCATTGGCGATCACGGTCGCGATTGTGGCGATGCTGGCCGCGGGAATCATCTCCGCCGCCGTCATCGACCGCGGGCTGATCGCCTCCGACCAGGCGCGGGCGATTGCCGAGACCCGCGCGGGCGGATTCACCGAGGCACTCAAGGCGGTCTGGACTCCCGCCGACTCCGACGCGGCCACGCTGCAGGAGCAGACCATGGATGCCTACAACCGCTTCTGGAGCACGCTGGATCCGCCGGAGCGCACGCTTTTCGGAGCCTCGATCATCGCCGCGGGCATGGCCGGATTGTTCCTGGGATTCTTCATGCACCGAAGCGCCGAGATGGCCGTCACCGCCACGGCGGGAAGCCTGCTGATCGCGTGGGGACTCTCGGGGATCTGGGGCGATGGTTCGCCGCGCCTCTCGGCGTGGGCCTTCGCGACCACGGTGCTGAGCTTCGTGGGATTCTTCGTGCAACTATTCTCTTCGCACAAGCCGAAGTCCGCGCCCGCGGCGGCCTCCGCGGGCGCGCCGGCGGGTCACGCGGGCAAGGGTGCGGGATGAGTGGCGGCGTGCCCCAATGATGTCACCACTTCAAAAATTCTTTGTCTGGTTGCTGCCTCGCAGCTGGGCCGCGAGCATGGAGGCGGATTCTCGCATGTGGATGATGCGGTGTTCCTGCGGCGTCTCGCGGTCCATCTGGGAGATGGGCGGAATCCGTTGGAAGGCAAGCCGGTCCTTCACCTTCTCCTACATGAAGTGTCCGCACTGCGGCAGGCGCACGTGGCACAGACTCATTCGCAATGGTTCGGCGATCCCGAGGCAGGACGCATGACACTCGGCCGCGTGGCATTGCTGTGCGGTGTGGCCGTGCTGGTGTTGGTGGCCAATGTCACCGCGAGCATTTTGTACATGTTCGTCTACAGCCTGATCATCGACCCTGGACACGATCCGCAGCACTACCACAATTACATTCAGGTTGCCGGGCCGTATTGCAGCATCGTGGCCGGCATCCCGCTGATGTTTGCCGCAGGTTGGTGGGTGACAGGATGGTGGCGGCGGGCGCTCGGCATGCGGCCGGCTTGGGTCGTCTGGGTGGCGTACGCCACGATCGATTTGCTCATCCTGCTCGCGGTAGGCCTGACGTTTGGCGTCGCCGTTTTGTTCGCGATCTCCTTCGGCACCAAGCTGGTGGCGGCGCTGCTCGGTGCCAAGCTCCGACTCGCACGCGCCGCCTAGCGCGGCGCTGCAGCGAACTCGGCCATCGGGATGCAGCAGCAATCCTCGTTGCTTCCCGCTCACAGTGCGTGGTGTAATATCCGCCCCGCATTTTGACACCCCCATTTAGGAGAGACTGATCACATGAAATCACGGAGAACTTTCGGAGCGATCGCGGCTGCAGGACTCATGCTCACGCTGATCGCGGCGCGCCCCGCGCAACAAGAGACGCTCATCGAACGGGTTGCCGCGCATGTCAAGTCGCTCGCCGTGGCCGACGCGAAGGAAGCCGAGTCGCTGGCGATCGCCGTGGAGGGCTACATCTACGCCTATCCGCTGGTCACGATGGAGATGACCCGGCGGGTCATGACCAATGTCGCAAGCCCCGAGGGGACGCACGCGCCGATGGGTCAGTTCATGCGGGCCCGGACCTATCCCGACGCGTCGTTCCGTGATGTCACCGCGCCCAACGCCGACACGCTCTACACGATCTCATGGATCGATGTTTCGAAGGAGCCCTGGATCCTCTCCATCCCCGACATGAAGGGCCGCTATTTCCTCTTCCCGATGCTCGATGGATGGACCTCGGTCTTCCAGGTTCCCGGCAAGCGCACCACGGGTACGGGCGCTCAGAAATATGCGATCACCGGGCCAGGCTGGTCGGGAACACTGCCCACCGGCGTGACCGAGTGCAAATCGCCGACCGGCATGGTCTGGATCCTGGGTCGCATCTACTGCACGGGCACGCCCGAGGACTACAAGGCCGTGCACGCCGTGCAGGACGAGGTGTCGATCGTGCCGCTCTCCTCCTACGGCAAGCCCTACACGCCGAAGCCCGGACGCGTCGATCCGACCATCGACATGAAGACACCGGTCCGCACGCAGGTCCACGCCATGGATGCCGCGTCCTACTTCAAGCTCTTCGCCGAACTGCTGAAGACGAATCCGCCCGCGGCTGAGGATGCGCCGATGCTGGCGCGGCTCGCCAAGATCGGCATCGTCCCTGGAAAGGATTTTGATGCAACCAAAATCGAGCCGGCAATCGCCAAGGGGATCGCCGCGGCGCCCAAGCCCGCGCAGGAGCTGATCATGAGTTGGCTCAAGGCGGGCATCGTGGCCGGCGACGTGAAGTTGGAGAACGGCTGGCTCTTCACCACCAAGACCGGCCTCTACGGCACTTCATACCTGCAGCGCGCTCATCACCGCGATCGGCCTTGGCGCCAACCGGCCGCAGGACGCCGTCTATCCGACCTCGGAGGGACCGGATGTCCTGAAGAAGTACAGCGGCGCGACAAAGTATGTCATGCACTTCGCCAAGGGCGATCTGCCGCCAGTCGACGGCTTCTGGTCGCTCACGATGTACAACGCCGAGTACTTCTTCGTGGAGAATCCGCTCAACCGCTACACGCTGAGCCAGCGCAATGCGCTCGCGGCCAATGCCGACGGCTCGATCGATCTCTACATCCAGCACAACTCACCCGGCAAGGAGAAGGAATCAAACTGGCTGCCCGCGCCTGAGGGCGAGTTCGTCCTGATGATGCGGCTGTACTGGCCCAAGGAGAAGCCGCCCTCGATCCTCGACGGTTCCTGGAAAATCCCCGAGGTGAAGGAAGCGCCGTAAGGCCGCGTGCGGCGAGAGATACGCGCAATGCACAGAGAGCTCCGTGTCTCCGCGCGCGATTCGCCGCTTCGATTCGCTACCATTCCGCCGTGGTACGAAAAGAGAACGACGGCATCTGGGTCACGCTGAAGGAGACCATCGCCGCGCACTACGAGGATGTCTTCGCCTGCTTCACCACCGCCGACGGCCTGACGCGCTGGCTCACGCTCGCCGCGGAGGTCGATCTTCGCAAGGGCGGCACCATGAAGCTGGGATGGGACGCCAAGTTTCGCCGCTCCTTTGAAGTGCCCATTCTCGACTACGACGCGGGCGGCAAGGTCACCTGGGCGTGGCCGGTCGGCCTGGACGACGAAGCCGTGCCCATTGAATGGGTCGTCACGCCGGAGCCTGAGGAAGGCGCCCGCGTCATCCACCGTCACGGTCCCTTCCGGGACAACGCCGATTCCATCCTTGTGGCCGCCAACGACGCCGAGAGCTGGCGTTGGTACATGTGCAATCTTCGAACGGTCCTCGAGGCAAAAGTCGATATGAGAAAAGAGCGGCCGCTCTAGCCGCGGAAGGAATCCATGCCCCCACTTCGCACCATCTGGTTCGCCCTCGTCAGCCTCAGCTACTCCATTCTTCTCTTTGGAACCACCCTGCTTGGGTTCAAGCTCACCACGCAGAACGAAACCGGATGGGGCGCCGCCTTTCTGCCCCTGTCGCTGGCCATTCTCACTCTGGCCCTGTCGATCATGTCGGTGATGATCAAGCGCAACTACAAGGTGGGCATGATCGGCATTCACCTTGCCCTCGTCATGCCGGTCATCAGCGCCGTGCTGCTGGCGATGCGCGCCTACGACCTCTACGAGACCGGCAAGCAGGGAACGCAGGTCACCCTCTCCGCCATGATGGCGGTGACCAGCATCTACGTCTTCGTGACCATGATCCTGATTCGCCCGAAGAAAATTTCCGAGGAGCAGACCATCGACCAGGCGGAGAATGCGGGGACGCCGCTGCGGGATCTCAACAGAAACTGAAGAGGTATCTCAGCAGCAGCTGAGTCAAACCCGCGGCGAATCCCGCTGCGAGGTCGTCCAGGACAATGCCCGTGCCGCCGTGGAATCGCTGCAATCCGCCGATGGGCCATGGCTTCACAATGTCGAAAATGCGGAACAACACAAACGCGGTGCCGCCCACGACAATGGAGTGTTCAAACGCGCCGACGCCGCCCGGGGCGAGCGCCGCATCCCAGACCATCGCCAATGCCACGGCCTGACCCGCCACTTCGTCGATCACCACTTCGGAGGGATCCTTCCGGCCGATCGCCTGCTCGGCGGCGGTCCCCCACCGCACGCACATCCAGGACGCCGCCGCGGCCACGATCACCATCGTGATGATCCACACCGGTTGCGAGACGCCGATGAAGGCGAGCACGCCTGCCAGCACCACGGGCGGCAAGCTTCCCCACGTGCCCGACGCCGGTCGCATGTGACCCAGGCCGCACGCAGTCACGCCGCACCAGCGCATGGACCCGAGGGCAGGACGCAGCAAGGCAGAATTCATGAGTTGGAATCACTCTTTTTCGGTGAGCCGGGGCCCGCCAGAAGCGATCCCGCCCGCAGCAGCGCCGGAATGCCGCTGAGCACCGTCAGCACCACCGCCGACCAGAGCACGATCGGGTGGCCGATGCGGCACCAATCGGTCTGCGGGAGCCAGGTCTCGCTCGCCGCGAAGACGCACCAGGGAATGGCGATGCATTGCATCAGCATTTTCGCTTTTCCAAAGCGGTCCGCGGGGAAAGGCTTTCCCATGCCTTCCATGACGCCGCGCAGGCTGGTCACCAGCAGCTCGCGGGCCACCATGACCACCACCATCCACGCCGCGACGCCGCTACCGGTGATGTGAAGCTCCGGCGCTCCCGTCGAAAGCCCGGACGAGGCGAGGAAAATAAAAGTCCCCAGGACCAGCACCTTGTCCACGAAGGGATCCATCACGCGCCCGTACGGGGTGACGACATTCCAGCGCCGTGCGAGCCATCCGTCGAGCACATCCGAGAGCGCCGCGGTGACGAACATGATGCTCACCCACCAGCCCAGCGCGCCGCGCTCCGTAAGCGGCGTTCGGCCGAGGACTTCCAAGAGCGCAAGCATCGCGGCGGCAAGAACCAGCCTCGCCGAAGTGATTGCATTGGGCAGCAATCGCCACCACTCGGAGTTCATTGAGGCACTGTAACGGACTCTCGCAGAGGCGTCCGAGCCGCGGAAAATCCTGCGGCGAATCGCCTGCGGAATCCACATTTGCTCGGGTTGCGAGCCGCACAATCGCCGCTTATTCTCCTGCGCCCGTTGCAGGAAGGAGTCCTGCACCTCACGATTTCCGAATCTCGAACGCACTGATCGCGAATCCCAAGTCCCACGCAATGCCGCTTCTTCCTTTCTATATCGCCAGTGCCGTAGCAGCCGTCGGACTCCTCTTTGTGCTGCGCCCGGGGCGAAAAACATGGCGGCGCGGCGGCGCGATCCTGGCTCTGGCCGGATCGGGATTGTTCATCAGCGAAGCGCTTCGACTCGCCGGACCGCCCTCCGGCGGCGTGCCGATTCCGCTGCTGGTCGCCCTGGCGGGCATCGGCCTCTATGCGGCGGTCCGGGTCATCACCCATCCGCGGCCGGTCTTCGCGGCGCTCTACTTCATCGTCACCGTCATCTCCTCGGCGGTCATTTTCCTGCTGTTGCAGGCTGAATTCATGGCCTTCGCCCTGATCATCGTCTATGCCGGCGCCATCCTGATCACCTACATGTTTGTGCTGATGCTCGCCGACCAGGGTCCGCGCGAAGCGATCGGCCACCTGGACGAAGATGACTACGACAAGATTCCGCGCGAGCCGCTGGCCGCGGTGCTGGTGGGCTTCATCCTGCTCGCCACGCTTGCCTCGGTGGTGGAGCGCGTGCCGAGCACCTCCGTGCTTGCCGAGTCCTACCTGGATCAGAAAGTGGCGAAGCAGCAGGCCGAAGCCCTGGTGATGATGCCCAAGCGCCTGATGGAGTTCGTCAAGCGCGTCGATCCCGCCGCGGTGACCGTGACGGTCGCCCCCAACGCCGGAATCCAGGGCAGCGTGGTGCAGGCACAGGTCACCAACGCCGACGGCACGACGAAGACCATTCCGATTGATGCCGCCGGAAAGATCGACAACACGCAGATGGTCGGCCTGGACTTGGTGGCGCGCTACCCCGCGAGCCTTGAGCTGGCAGGCGTGATTCTGCTGATGGCCATGTTCGGCGCCGTGGTGCTGGCCCGCCGCCAGATCGAGTTTGGCGAGGACTCGGCGCGCGACGCCGCGGGCCTGCGCCGCATCGTGCTGGACGTACCGGATCACGAGCGTGCTGCTCCGGGAGGTGGCGCATGACGCACCTGCTGGCTTCGACTCAGTTCGGCGCCTCGCACGCCGTCACCGTCACGCTCGCCTTGAGCGCGCTGCTCTTTGTCACGGGTCTGGTCGGATTCCTGGTGCGGCGCAACATGATCCTGATGTTCCTCTCCACCGAGATCATGTTCCAGGCCGCGGCCCTGGCCTTCATCGCCTTCGGGCGGATGCGCATGGACACCGGCGGGCAGATCTTTGTGATCTTCATCCTGACGGTCGCGGCAGCTGAAGCTGCTCTGGCCCTCGGTCTTGTCGTGCTGCTCTTCCGCCGCAAGGAAACCCTCAACAGCGAAGCGTGGTCGGAGCTGCACGAATGATGATGCTTCTGGCACAACATGAGGCCCCCGCTCACGCCGCCGTCACGGCGGTCGCAAAGGCCGTCGCCATGCCCGACCTGCGCTGGGCGGGTTGGATCCTGCTGCTGCCTGCGATCTCCGTGGTGCTCACCGGCCTTTGCGCCGCGCTTCGGGTGAAGAACAAGCTGCCCGGCTGGATCACGGTGCTGGCGCTGGCGGGCTCCTTCGCGCTGGTGCTCAAGCTCTACTTCCTGCGCGGCGAGGCGGGCGATCCGGTCACGATCCACCTCTGGGATTGGATGAACTTCCGCTGGGGCGATCAATCAAAGTGGCACTCGCTTCAAGCGGATGTCAGCATCTACCTCGACGGACTCACACTCTTCTGGATGCTCTTCGTGACCGGCCTGGGAACGCTGATCGCGCTCTACGCCACCGAGTACATGGAAGCCGACGTCGGCAAGGGCTACGCGCGATTCTTCAACGGCGTGAGCATCTTCATTCTGGCGATGTGCACGCTGGTGCTGGCCGACAACCTGCTGCTGCTCTATCTGGGCTGGGAGGGCGTCGGTCTGGCCAGCTATCTGCTCATCGGTTACTTCTACAAGAAGCCTTCCGCCGTGGCCGCGGGCAAGAAGGCCTTCATCGTCAACCGCGTCGGCGACCTCGGCCTGGCCGTGGGCATCTGGCTGATCTGGGTGAACTATGGCTCGATCGAGTACAGCACGCTTTTCCAGGTGTGGAACGACACCGCGCGCGGCGTGGGCGGCTTCGACCGCGCGTTGATTCCCTTCTGCCTGATGCTGGGCGCCTTCGGCAAGAGTGCGCAGCTTCCTCTCTACGTCTGGTTGCCCGACGCGATGGAAGGACCGACCCCGGTGTCGGCGCTGATCCACGCCGCGACTATGGTGACCGCGGGCGTCTACCTGATCGCCCGCATGTATCCGCTCTTCGCGCTGCATCCCGACGCGCTGGCCACCGTGGCCTGGGTCGGCGGGCTGACCGCGATCTTCTCCGCCACCATCGGCATGGCGCAATATGACTTCAAGCGCGTCTTCGCCTACAGCACCATCAGTCAGCTCGGCTACATGTTCATGGGGCTGGGCGTGGGCACCACCTTCGGCGCCGCCTATCACACGCTGACGCACGCCTTCTTCAAGGCCCTTTTGTTCCTCACCGCCGGAGCCGTCATGCATGGCTTCGCGGGGCAGCTTGATCTTCGCAAACTCTCAGGCTTGCGCCGCGTGCCCGGCTTCGCGATCGTCAGCTGGACCATGCTCATCGGCTGCCTCTGGCTCAGCGCCTTCCCCTTCACCGCGGGCATGCTCAGCAAGGATCTGATCCTGGTGCAGGCGATCGGTGGGACCGATCACGGATTCTTCTGGCTGGGCTGGATCGGCCTGATCACCGCGGCCTTGACCGCCTACTACTCCTTCCGCGTCTGGTTCCGCGTCTGCGCGGGGCCGGTCTTCTACATGCCCGGCGACGAAGGCCACGACGATCACGACAATCACGACGACCACCATCACGGGGCGCACGACAAGCACGCTTCGCACGAATTCCATCCCCACGCGCCGCGCCTGGCCATCAATGGCGTCCTGATCCTGATCATGCTTGGCGCCTTCGCCACCGGCATTCCCGGCTACATGGCGCTGCAAGGACATGAGAACTGGGCGCAGGTCATGATCGCGCACTCCTCCGCCGTCGCGGGCAGCGTCGAAGCCCATGTCCACGACGCGGTCTGCTTTGGCATGAATCCGCACAAGCTGGTCGAGGTCTTCGGCACCATCGCGGCGCTTGGCGGCATCGGCGTGGCCATGTACTTCCATCTGCTGCAGCGACGGGCCGCTGATCGCCTTCGCGCCTGGCTGCTGGCCCACAACTCCGTGCGCTGGATCCCGGTGGCCATGGAGAACAAGTGGTACGTGGATGAGATCTATCACGCGCTCTTCCGCGGTCCCGCGTGGATCACCGGACACATCCTGCACTTCACCGACAAGCATGTGGTGGACGGACTGCTGGTCAACGGCTTCGGCCGCATTCCCGCCGCCTTTGGCCGACTCTTCCAGCCGCTCTACAACGGCGTGCTGCAGGGCTATGCCACCACAATGGCCGGCGGCGCGGCCCTGGTCATCGCCTGGATCGTCTATCGCTGGATCAGCGGAGGCGCGACTTGATCCATCACCTCCTCCTCATCCTGCCAATCCTCACCGCGGCCGCCATTGCGTTCAGCTCGCAGCATTCCGCGAAGTGGATCGCCTTCGCCGGCTCCACCGCGACGTTCATCGCGGGCGCGGTCTTCGCGGTGCAATTCCCCAACTGGAGCACCGGCGGCTTCTGGCCCAACGAGGGCAGCACTTCAATCCTTGGCAGCTTCGGCGTGGATCTGAAGATCGGCGTGGACTCGGTCAGCATGCTGCTGGTGCTGCTGACGGTCTTCCTCACGCCGCTTTCGATCGCCGGCAGCTTCAGCGCCATCCGCACGCGGCAGCGCGAGTACTACGCCTGGTTCATGGTGCTGGAGACCAGCATGCTGCTGGCCTTCATGAGCCGCGATCTGATCTTCTTCTACATCGGCTACGAGTTCACGCTGATCCCGATGTTCTTCCTCATCAGCATCTGGGGCGGCCCGATGCGCGGGCCGGCGGCGATCAAGTTCTTCATCTTCACTTTCCTGGGCAGCGTCTTCACGCTCACCGCGGTCATCTTCGTCGCGGTGCGCCACTTTGAGAGCGCCGGCACCTGGACCTTCGGCATCGAGGAGCTGGTCAAGTTCTCCAGCACGCAGCTGAGCGACCGCGAGCAATTCTGGGTCTTCGTGGGATTGATCGTGGGCTTCGCCATCAAGACCCCCTTCTTCCCGACCCATTCGTGGCTGCCACTGGCCCACGACCAGGCCCCCACCGGCGGCAGCGTGATCCTGGCCGGCGTGCTGCTGAAGCTGGGCACCTACGGCGTCTTCCGCTTCGCGCTGCCGATGTCGCCGATCGGCGCGGTGGAGTGCTCCACCTTCTTCGCGATCCTGGGCATCATCGCCATCCTCTACATGAGCCTGGTCTGCTGGGTGCAGACCGACATCAAGAAGCTGATCGCCTACTCATCGGTCAGCCACATGGGTTTCGTGGTGCTGGGACTCTTCGCGCTCAACCCAATCGGCCTGCAGGGCGCGGTGATGTACATGGTCAACCACGGCCTGAGCACCGGCGCCTTGTTCCTCTGCATCGGCATGATCTACGAGCGATACCACACCAAGGACATGGAGCAACTGGGCGGACTGGTGGCGCGGATGCCGGTGTGGAGCTTCTTCATGATCGTCTTCACGCTTTCCAGCGTTGGCCTGCCGGGCCTCAACGGATTCATCGGCGAGTTCCTCTGTCTGATGGGCGCCTTCGTAGCCGAGCATGACCAGCCCGCGGGCTATCCCGGCGTGCTCGGCCCCTGGTATGCGGTTATCGCGGCCATCGGACTGATTCTTGGCGCGATGTACCTGCTCATCATGCTGGGCAAGATCGTCTGGGGTCCACTTCGTGAACCGCACGGCGACGGACACGCGGGCCACCACGGCGAGCACGCCGCCAGCGAACTGCCGCGCGACCTCAACTTCCGCGAGATCGCCATCCTGGCGCCGATCGCGCTGGTCTGCCTGGCCATCGGCCTCTATCCGCAGCCGATTCTCAACGCGGTCGAGCCCAACGTGAAGGAAACCCTGGCGAGCTTCCCCAAGGTGATCGACGCCCACAACGCCAAGCTGGGCACGCCCAACCCGAACAAGCCCACCGTGCACGCGGAGGCCCCGCGATGAGCGCCTTCCTTCCCATGGGCCCGAAGATCGCGGTGCTGATGCCGGAGATCATCGTCTTCGGCGGCAGCGTTGTGGTCAGCATCCTGGGCCTGAGCAAGAGCCGCACGATCCGCAAAAGCGTTCCGATGATCGCCGCCTTCACGCTCTTGGCCGCCTTGGCCGCACTGGCCACCGGCTACTCCAACGAGGCCGCTGAGCAGGCGGGCGTGCTGATGCCCGGCTTCAACAAGATCATCAAGGTCATAATCCTTGTGGTCGGACTGGGCCTGGTGGCCATCGCGGTCGGCCACGTCGATCGCCGCATGGAGGACGCCGTCGCCCGCGGCGTCACCGCCTTTGATCCGATCCGCGTGGTGCGCGGCGAGTTCCACGCCTTCATGCTGCTGAGCATCTGCGGCGCGATGCTGATCCCGGGCAGCCCCGATCTGGTGTGGTTCTTCCTGGCCCTGGAGCTGACCAGCCTGCCCACCTACATCATGGTGGCCATGAGCCGCGGCACGCGCCGCGCGCAGGAAGCCGCGGTGAAGTACTTCTTCCTCGGCGCCATGAGCACGGCGATCTTCCTGTATGGCTTCGCCCTGATCTACGGCAGCACCGGCTCGCTGCAGCTCTCCACCATCCGCGAGGTCTTCGCCGACCAGACCGCCCGCGGCGGCATCGACGCGCTGGGCATCACGGGATTGATCTTCTGCATCCTGGGCTTCTGCTTCAAGCTGGCCGCGGCGCCGATGCACTTCTACGCGCCGGACGTGTACGAAGGTGCCGCGAACCCCGTCACCGGATTCCTCTCCTTTATTCCCAAGATGGCGGGCTTCTCCGCGCTGGCGGTGCTGCTGAGCACGGTGGGATGGGCGGGCCACGCCGGACTCTCCACCAATGGACAGGTGATCGCCGGTCTGCCGGCGCCGATCCTGGCCACGCTCTGGATGATCTGTGCGCTCACGATGACGCTGGGCAACATCGGCGCGCTGCTGCAGAAGTCGGTCAAGCGCATGCTGGCCTACAGCTCGATCTCCCACTCGGGCTACATGGTGCTGGCGATCATCGCGGGACCCGGCCTGGGCTTCCAGTCGCTGCTCTTCTACATGATCTCCTACGGCGTCACCAACCTCGCCATCTTCGGCGCCCTCTCCGGGCTGCAGAAGCGCGGCGAGGACGTCGAAAGCTTCGAGGAACTCAGCGGCATCGGGCGGCGCTACCCAGGGCTCGCGTCGTGGCTGGCCATCGGAAGCGGCTCGCTCATGGGCATGCCCCCGCTGGTGGGGTTCTGGGCGAAGCTGATGCTCTTCATGGCGGGCATCGAGGCGGGCCACACGCCGCTGGTGATCATCGCCGCGCTCAACAGCGCCATCAGCGTCTGGTACTACCTGCGGCTGGTCGGCGTGCCGATCCTCTCGCCGCCGGGCACATCTTCCGAGGGCGTGCTCAAGGGACCCAGCTCATGGCCGCGCTTCGCCGCAGCAGTGGCGGCCGTGCTGGTGATTGTCCTGCCGATCTTCTCGTCGCGGATCCTGGCCAGCAGTGCCGGCGGCGACCCGGCCCGCCCGCTCACCACGGCCAAGCCCAAGGTGAAACTTCCGCTACACTCTTCGCCCACGCGGCTGTAGCTCAATTGGATAGAGCACAAGCCTACGAAGCTTGGGGTTGCAGGTTCGAGTCCTGCCAGCCGCGCTTTCTTTCACCGCGTGAATCCGGCGGACACAGCTGAGGAAGTCCGATGAGCGTCAACGCCGAGATTGCCAAACTCTTCTTCCAGATGGCCGACGCCCTCGAAGTGCTGGGCGAGAACCCCTTCAAGGTGCTGGCCCACCGCAAGGCGGCGCGGGTGCTGGAAGACCTGGCCGACGATGTCGCGGATCTGGTCAAGGGCGATCCGGAGAAGCTGCGTGCCATCGAGGGCTTCGGCGCGGCGACAGTGCAGAAAATCGAGGAGTTCGTCAAGACCGGAAAGATCAAGGGACACGACGAGCTGCTGGCGAAGCTGCCGCCCGGGCTGATCGACGTGCTGCGCGTGCCGGGGCTGGGGCCCAAGACGGTCAAGCTGCTCTGGGAACAGGGCGGTGTCACGAATCTTGCCACGCTCAAGAAGCAGCTTGCAAGCGGCGCGCTGGCCAAGCTGCCGCGCATGGGCGAGAAGACCCTCAAGAACATCGCGGAGAATCTTGCGTTTCTCGAGACGGCCGGAGAGCGGGCGAGACTGGGCGACGCCCTGCCGATCGCCGAGGCCTTTGTGCAGGAGCTGCGGAAAGTGCCGGGGGTCAAGCAGGCGGACTACGCGGGAAGCCTGCGGCGAGGGCAGGAAACCATCGGCGACATCGACCTGCTGGCGGCCACGCTCAAGCCCGCCGCCGCGATGGAGTTCCTCTGCAAGCACCCGCAGGTCGCCAAGGTGCTGGCCTCGGGTGAAACCAAGTCCAGCGTGCGCCTGCACAACGGCATGCAGGTCGATCTTCGCGCCATCCCCCCCGCTGATTGGGGCGCGGCCTTGCTCTACTTCACGGGCAGCAAGGACCACAACGTGATCCTGCGCGAAAGGGCGATCGCGCAGAAAATGCGCCTCAACGAATATGGCCTCTTCCCCGACGACGGTAACGAGACTCCGCCGCAGCAGCGCGGCGTGAAGGCGGTCGCGAGCAAGAGCGAGGAGGAGATCTACGCCAAGCTCGGGCTGGAGTGGATCGCCCCCGAGCTGCGCCAGGGCCGCGACGAGTGCGAGAAGAATCTCACCTCGCGGCTGATCGACATCAAGGACATCCGCCGCGAGCTGCACGCCCACACCACGGCCAGCGACGGCGGGCTCTCCATCGAGGAGCTGATCGAGGAGGCCAGGAGCCGCGGCTTTGATTGCATCGCCATCACCGATCACAGCAGGTCCAGCGCCCAGGCCAACGGGCTGTCGATCGAGCGGCTGCGCGAGCATGCGGCGGCCATCCGCAAGGCCGCGAAGAAGGCAAAGGACATCCACGTGCTGGTCGGCAGCGAGGTGGACATCCTGGCCGACGGGCATCTGGACTATCCCGACGAAGTGCTCGCGGAGCTGGATTGGGTGGTCGCCAGTCCGCATACTGCTCTCAAGCAGACGCCGGATGCGGCCACGGAACGCCTTCTCAAGGCCATCGCCAATCCATACGTGCATGTGATCGGACATCCGACGGGGCGGATCATCAATGGGCGGCCGGGTCTCGAGCCGCACATGAAGCAGGTCATCGCGGCGGCGGCCAAGGCCAAGGTGGCTCTTGAGATCAACTCAAACCCGGCGCGGCTGGACCTGCGCGACGCGATGGTGCGGGCGGCGCATGAAGGCGGCGCGATGATCTCGATCAACACCGACGCCCACGCGAGCGAGCACTTTGATTTTCTGAGGTACGGAATCCTGACGGCGCGGCGCGCGGGCTTGCCGCCGGAGGGCTGCGTCAACGCGTGGCCATGGAAGAAGTTCGAGAAGTGGCGGCTGTCGCGTGGGCGGAACTAAAGTTGCCAAAGGCCACGCACACTGCGTCGACATACCGGGTCACTATTTCCAGGTAGTGGATCTGCATGAGTCTTGTCACCTGTAACGCTTTGTTCGGCGTCAATAGCACTGGCGAGTACTTTCGAGTGATTTAGTACGCCAATGCATTCTGTTTGAACAATTCCACTTCTTTAGGCTGAACTACTTCCTCAACTTCGCTCGCATCTGATACTACAATCTTCGTAACCTCCAAAGATTTTTTCAGCGCATCGTTGAAAATCCAACAAGATTCCCACAACTGCGGCGATCCCCTGTTCACTATCTGGCAAATGGGTTCATCGCTTTCGAACATGATGCCGACAGCCTTAGGCTGTATGACTCGCTGTAACCAGATTTCAAGATAGCCGTTGTAGGGAACGCGAGCCATCTTTCCACGCACTTTCGTCCATAGGCGCACTTTCTCTTGACTTGGCGCAAGTGAAATCAAATGACTCAAGATACCTGCAACAGCTGGAAACGTTGCCGGCGAAACAGATGCAATATCAGTTGCAATAGCGACCTGTACTTCTAGATCTTCTGGAGCGTCATTCTGTTTAGAAATCCTGGTGTGGAACTCGCCCACTAGCCTCCGGAGAGCACCGCTATTCGGGAAGCGTTGACCAAAAGAGTGCAACCTCAGGAGCTGTTTTTGAATAGTTTTGGCATTGGCACTTCCCAGGTCTTGAAGCTCGATGCCAGCCAGCTTATCCGGCTTAATAGACCCTTCGACAACGTTTCTACAAACAAAAGTTTTTGATACTCCGAGCTTCATGCCCACTAATCGCAACTTGTCGCTCACGATTTTTAAAACTGCTTCTGCGCGCTCGTCGCTATTTGCAAAAATCCTATAGTCATCCCTGTATCGGAGTATTCGAATGTCCCTGCTAGCCTTGATCGCGTCATTGATCTGTTCGTCTACAAATCCAAGGACAAGCTCTGCCACGAAGTCCATGAGAACTGAACCTTGCGAGATGCCATTGGTTTGGCCGTAGCGACTAGCTTGGATATGTGAATCAATTATGTTGCCGAGAAGGGAGTTGTTACGTTTGTTCCTCTTGGACTCTTCTAGGCCGTGAAGCGCCCAGGCAATGCTGTGCGTGTACAGGGAACCATAGCAGTCGGTTACATCGGTATGAAGAAGATGGCTGAACTCTAAAGAATATGTCAGTGAACGTTGCTCGACGCTTTGCCACCAGCTTTTTATCTGCGCAGCAACATCTGATTGATCATCGACCGACATCACCGGGGCACTACAACAATCGACTACTCCACCTTCAAATGCTCGGAGTCGTGTTCCTATGCTGTCCCAGTTTTCTTCCTCACAAATGACATTTACCAAAGAGACATAAATGGCCGGATGCATCAGCTCGTAAGGGCGCCAGGCGAACTTTCCATCCTTGTTAGCAATAAAGTTATAGTTGACATTCGGAAGATCGCTGGGGTTGGTCTTCTGAAATTGAGCGTAGTTACGCCCATCAAGCACGGTCGCAACATCACTCAATATCGGTTCGAAACTAATGTACCTAGGTAGATCCCCGTTGAAGTAGCTGCTGCCCTTCAAGAAGTGGGCACGTGCCTCCTCGTTGGATAGGTCAATCAATCGCTTCATGAATCCGCTAGCCATTTCACGATGCCGCGCAATACGCGGCAGCGGACCGTGACCGCTGCGAAGGCTTGTCCTCTGGAGCTCCTTGTTGGGCACCACTACCGTCTAGTCCTATTGGGAGGAACCGGAATGCCTATCTTTAATGCCGTATACGTATCGGACAGTTCGCACTCGCGCGTGAAGGCGTCAAAGTACTCCTTCTGTGCTGCGACCACCAACTCACTATGCAGAGTATTGGCCTGCTGACTCTTTACACCTACGAGCGATGCCGCTTGCAAATACAAACGCTTTCCACGAATCATCGCGGCACAGGTTTCGCGAAGCACTTCCGTGACCTCTCTCGCCTCTTGCCACTGCGCATAGATAGTCCGCAACTCATCTTTCATGTCTTTCACAGCAATCCCCTTCGTGGTGCCCGACAATGATTAGACCTATCCGCCTACGCCGCAGAACCCGATCGCATGTCAGTCTAACACACTTCAAGATTCAATCGCTCACACATGCAACCGCTTGCCATGACTTGGCATGCACCTACTTCATGGATGAGGGTGAAGTTTTATGCGGATCAGCCTAACTGTGATTCGCCGGCACGCCCTGATGAACGCGATCTCGCTCTGTGACAGCCTTACGACCGCGCCACAACTTGGCCATGCGCACGTTGACCCATTCAAAGAGAGCTATCGCTACTGCTGATTCGGCTTACTATGGCAAAAATGTCTGGGAGGTACTTTAACTGGTTCGGTTCTGTTTTCTGTAGTTGTTCGATCGCATCTTGCGACAAGGCGAGAGCCTCCGCGCTTGTAATACGGTTTTTCAAAAAGGACAACATTAGACTTTTGCGTAATATTCCGGTTGTTGAGGGCCCGATTCCAAGTTCATCCCAAATCCGCCAGCGCAGGGCAATCAGGAGTTCGCGTGCTTCTTCAACAGTAAGTGAAGGAAGGATGGCACTTCTAACCGGCTGTTCGGTATCTTCGTCAAAATCGCTGGGGTTGGCGAAGTCGTCTTCGTCCGTATCCGTTTGCTCCACCATAGACGGGCGGGATGCTGTTTGTTCCGCGAGAGTGACATATTGAGCTGCGAGACTGGCAAGCAAAGATCTGAGTGCAAGACTTTCCTTCCTCGTGGCATCAAGATCCTGGCGCGACTCTTGGGCATAACTCATGAGTTCATCTAGTTTTTGCTCAATTGCCGCATAAGGAGTAGGCCGGGCGCTCTCGGGCATTTGAACCATAGAGGTTGGCTCAGATAAATTCTTGTTGGAATCCAACAGGATGTTGCGCTTTTCAATGAAGATGTCTAGTAGACGAGGGATGAGATTTAAGATGATGGCTTCAACACCCTCGGCAGGCGACTTATTTTCAAGCAAGTGCTTTGAGCGAGAGGTGAAGCAGAGAACAACGAGGCAATCTGCAAAAACCTCTTCAGGTAGAATGTCCTCGCTATTGGCGTGATCGTACTTGTTGCGAAGATCTCTAATATAGAACGCCATGGAACGTACGCTGTCATAACGAGCCTCATCCGGAAGTGTGGTGGGCGGCGAGTTGTTTCCATAATTTGAATATTTCCATGTGAGGATGTGAAAATAGTGTTGAGGCTCGTAATCCAAATTTTTTTTTCGAGGGCTTCGGCCTGCCGGCCAGTATTGGGCTAGGCAATCCGTGTCCCTGTCACATTGTTGGACCAATCTGAAGACGAGAGCCCGAGCAAAAATACGGAGTGGCTCCTTGAGTTCAGTCCAAATATTGCCGTGTATGGGTGCCAAGTAATTAGTCTCCAAAGAGGCCTAACTATGATTCGCCGGCACGCCCTGATGCACGCGGTCGCCCGGCATGAGCACAATGTTCACCGCGTCGAAGAACCTGCGCCCGAGCCGCGCCTGATTGGCGGCATTGGTTTCGGTCTGCGTTCGCATCTGATTGCCGTCCAACCCTGCCTTCTGCAATTCAGCCGCCCCGCCATTGATCTGGCCCATGATCGTCTCGCGATTCCACTCCGGGTGGTACTGCACGCCGAAACTTCGCAGCCCCACTGAAAACGCGTGGATTGGACACGCAGTGCTCGACGCAAGCACAACTCCGCCTGCCGGCAACTTGCTCACCTCGTCGGAGTGCCAGCACATCTGCGGCTGCGACCAGGGCTGCCCCGTGAAGAGCGCGTCCTCCCGTCCGACGGCGTTCAGCTTGACCGCATGCCAGCCGATCTCCGGCTTGCTCATGGCCCGCGTCTCGCCGCCCAGTGCGGCCGCCAGCAACTGCGCGCCCAGGCAAAGCCCGAGCACCGGCACGCCCGCCTCGTGGGCCATCTTCAGGAAAGCCTTTTCCGGGGCCATCCACGGCGCGTTGTTCAGATGCACCGTCTGCGGCCCGCCCAGCGATACCACGCCATGCACGTCATCCAAGTCCGGCGGCACCACGCCCCCCGCGTTCAGCTCGATCACATGGATGCGCTGCCCATGATGCCGCAGCGATTCCATGAGCAGGTCGGCGGGACAATCAGACGAATGTTGAAAGATGACGATGGCCATGGATCGAAAGATAGCACGAAGAAAATCCGCAGGCATTCGGGCGCGGCCGCGTGGCGCCCCCACAATGACTCGCATGAACATGGACGGACCCGATGCCAAGCAAACACTCGCGGTTCAACGCGCCGCCGAAAGGATGACTTCCGGCCGCAACGCCGAGGACGCGGCGGCGGATCTGCTTGAGTCCAAGGGCTGCACGATCGCGGCACGCAACCTGCGGCTGGGCCATCTGGAGATCGACTTGCTCGCCACGCGGCCCGGCACCAACTTGCTCATCCTGGTCGAGGTCAAGGCCCGCCGCGCCGGCACGCACGCGCCGGAACTTCGCGTGGACCGAGTCAAGCAGCGCCGCCTGGTCCGCGCCGCGGAGATTCTGCTCTCGCGTCGCATGTTCCGCGGCTATCAAGTCCGTTTCGACGTCGTAGCCGTGGAGATGGATCGGAACCAGCGGCCCATGAATCTTCGCCACATCGAGCGCGCTTTCGACGCCTGACCTAGCGGAAGTAGCGCGCCATCGTGATGTTGATCAGGCGCAGCTTCATCGCCTCAAGATCGGCGGCGACCCAGCGCGAGCGCAGATTCATGAAGTAGCGCTGCTGTTCCAGGCCGTAGCGCTGGTTCTCGATCTGGCGGCGCAGCTGCAACTGCAGCGGCGGATCGAAGATCGACCTCGCCGGCTCCTGCTGAGACGAAATCAGCGTCATCCAGACCACCTGGGTCTTGGTCTCCGACGGCCCGTCGACCTTGTTCAGTTCGAGCCCCTTGATCCGCGTCTTCATCTCATCCACCAAGTCGGGCACAGCGTCGATGCCGCCGCTGGGAATGGTGAACTCGCGCCAGAAGCCGCCGTCGGGAAGCTTGAGCTCCGCGGCGACTTGCGCGAAGGTCTTGCCCTCGGCGAAGCTCGCCTTGGCTTTGTCCACCTGCGCCGTGTCGCTCTTGAGCAGCGCGATGCGCCCCACCCGGATCGTCGGCAGAGGGTTGTAGGAGGCGCTGTTCTGGTCGTAGAGGCGCTCCATGTCGCGCCAGCTCACGATAGTCCGCGGCTGGATGCGCCGCCGCAGCAGATCGCCCGCCAGCGCCTGGTTCTTCTGGCGGTTCATGAACTCCTCGATGGTGGTGCCGGGGAACTCTTCCTCGATGCTGCGCTGCGCCTCGGCTCGGCTGCCTCCGCGGTTGGCAATCTCCTTCTCCTGCAAGTCCTTCAACCAGGCCAGCACGCCCTCCTTGGCACCCGCCGGGATCATGGCCTCCGCCTCGGAGATGATCAGCATGTTGTTCACATACTGATCGAAGGCCTCGCTGACCATCTGCACCACCTGGTCGCGGGCCTTCACGCGATCGGGCATGGCCGCGATCGTGGTGATGCGGTCCTCTCTGGACTTGAGAAACTCGCTGGCATACAGCGGCTTGCCGTTGACCTGGCCCACGAGCGCGTCGACCGGCCACTTCTGGTCCACCTTCACCTGCACATCGATCTTCTCGGGTTCCTTCTGGGTCATCGTCATGCCGTCGGGAGCCTTGGAGACCAGAGTGGTCTTGTCGGTGGTGACCACGTTGCCGTTGGCGTCGGTCACGCTCTGGTCATCGCTGACGATTTTGGGCGGCTCGAACTCCGAGTCGGGAATGTTCACGATGCTCGGATTCACCTTGGCGGGAACATTGCCCTGGCTGAAGGCACAGGAGTCCACCTCGACGGCGCCCTTGGGCGTGGAGTCCGTCGCGATGCAACCCCCCAGCAGCAGCAGCGCGATGAATCGACCCACCGGGTCCAGAGGCCACGATCGCATGGGGCAAAGTCTAGTCAAATGAAGTCGCCTCGGTGGCGCGTGGAGCCCTATACTCGCCCGACAATGACCGACGAAAACGCGCCGAAGATTCAGGTGGATTCCGACTGGAAAGCCCAGGCCCAGGCGGAGAAGGAGAAGCTGACCAAGCAGGAGGCGAGCCGCCCCGCCAAGCCCGGCAAGGACGAGTTGCCCCCCGCCGATTTCCGCAGCCTAGTCGGATTGCTGGCCTCGCAGGCGATCAGCGGCCTCGGCGGCTACACCGATCCGCAGGGCCGCGTGATGGTCGACATCATGGGCTCCAAGTTCGCCATCGATCTGCTTGCCGTGGTCGAGGAAAAAACCAAGGGCAATCTCACGCCCGAGGAGCAGGCCGAACTCAGCGAAGTGCTGGGCGAGCTGAGGGCGCGATTCGTGCAGATCGCCCAGATGGTCGCGGCCAAGATGGCCAGCGGCCAGGGCGTCGAGTCGCTCAGCGGCGGCGCTCCGGCTGCGTCACGCAAGAATCCCGACGCAGGCAGCGGCCCCAAGCTGGTGATTCCGTAAGAGCGCCGGCAACGCAACGTTGATTTTCTGAAATCAGAGATTGAGCGGCGGCCCAGTGAAGGCCGGGATGTAGATCTGCGCGACGCTGATCCCGAATTGAATGATCGCCATGAGCACGAGGCCAGCGATGCACCACTTGCTCTCCTGCGATTCGCCCCGATCATCCTGCGTGCCCGCCGCCGCCAGCCAGCCCAGCCCCAGCAGCACCCACGGATCAAAGTAGCGCTCGAAGTTCTGCGAGTTGGCCATCTGCGCGGCGGTCATCGCCGCCAGCATCGTGCAGACGACCCACGCGGCCTGGGAGTTCCGCCTCGAGGCGGCCCGCATCGAGAGCCCCGCGATTACTGCACCGCCCAGACCCGCGAAACCCACGACGCCCCACGAGATGTCTTTCATCGAGGGGCTTCGACTGGCGATCGTCCAGATCGGTCCGCCCCAGCGGCCCACTCCGGTGGTGGCGATGTTCTTCGGGTCCGCGTCGAACTCCGGCATGCGGCCTTGGCTCGGAGTGCCTTCGACCTGGCTGTCGGGACGGATCACGATGTGCTGCGTGGTGGGCACGCAGCAGGCGAAGGCGCAGGCCAGCAAGCCCGCGACCAGCGCCACAGAGCGCTGCCGCTTGGAGAGACTTGCGAGAAGGCATGGAAGCAGGACGCAGCCCCACAATCCCAGCAAAGCCAGCGTGACCGCGGGCGCGATCAGATTCACGGTGCTCGAGTGAAATTGCTGGAAGCGCGGCGGCACCAGCCCGCCCCATTCGTGGATCAGATGCGCCAGCACGGCCAACGGCGGAACGATCCACATGCCGATCTGCATGGCCAGCATCGCCGGGTCGCGCCGATCGGAGCTGCGCCAATGGCGAAACAACGCAATCACACCCGGCCCGGCGCACCAGAGCGAAGTCTGCCGCACCCCCACCGCCGCCGCGGTGAAGAGCCCACCCATCAACGAGGGCCGCAAGCCGCACGTGCAGCAGAAGGACATTGCCAGAGCGAGTGCCCCCAGCGCGAATCCCGGCGTGTCGGTGGTCATCCAGATCGCCGAGCCCAGCAGATAGTTGGAGAGCATCAACGGCGCGATGCAGAGCACACCGCGCAGGGGCCCGACCCAATATTGCGTCACCTGCCAGCAGATCAGGAAGGCCAGCAGCGCGAAGGTGCTCCCCACCACTCGCAGCTGCGTGAAGGTGCACTGCGTGAAGTGCTCCACGCCCGCGAGAGACCAGTGGAAGCCCGGGGCCGTCGCGGAAAAGGAATCGGCCATCTCGAATGCGGGAAATGTCTTGGCGATCCGCTGGATCTCGATCCAGTGAAAACTGGTGAGGTCGTAGGCCATGATCGTGCCGCCGCGCCCGGTAAGAATTGCCGGCAGCGTCAGGACAAAGAAGAGCACCGTCAGTGTGCTCCAACCGACGACATTGTTTCGGTTCTGCTGCATGTCGCTTGTCAATCGTAAGCCCGCGCAGGAAATCCGGAGCCCGATTAGCGCACCAGCATCTCCCCAAGGATGCGTTCGACGGGCGGGTAGTAGAGCACCAGGAGGGCGCCGACAAAGTAGAGGCCGATCGCCGCCAGCAGCACGCGGTCCTCGGTCAACGTTTCAAGCGGCTTGTCCGACAGGCCGAGATTGGCGCGGCGATAGAAGCGATGGATGCTGATCGCCACGAAGGGCGTGAGCAGCGAGAGCCCCAGCGCGCGGCTGCCATAGAGTCCGTTGGCGTGCTCTGAGAGCGTGTACATGAGGTAGGTCACCAGCACCAGGCCGGCGCTCAGTGCCAGCAGCCAGTTGAGCTCGTCGCGGCTGTCGTAGCCGGCGCGCGACTTCCATTCCACGATCTCCCCCTGCCGGACCGCGTTCTCTGCGGAGGCCTTGTCGCAGAGCCGCTTGGTGAAGCCCAGGAAAAGCGTGAGGAAGAAGACGCAGAGGATCAGCCAGATGGAGATTTTCACCTGGATCGAAGTCGCGCCCACCGCGGCGCGCAGGCAGAAGCCGGTGGCCACGATGGCGACGTCGACGAAGGGCGTCACCTTGAAGCGCACGTTGTAGATCAGTTGCAGCACCACGTAGCTCAGCATGATCATGCCGGTGCTGGTGTTGATCCACCAGCCCAGCAGCGTGCCCGCGATCATCAGCAGCACGCCGACGGTGGTGGCGGTTCCCTCGCCAATCGCGCCGGAGGCGACCGGGCGCGAGCGCTTCACCGGATGCTTGCGGTCCTCGGCGGCATCGTGGGCGTCATTGACGGCGTAGGTTCCGCTGGCGGTCACGCAGAATGCGATGAAGGCCAGCAGCAGCGCGATCAACTTGTCGTGCAGGACTTCATGTGAGGTGTCGCGGCCCTGACCGGAGAACCAGAAGAGCATCGGCAAAAGCACAAAGACATTCTTGACCCAGTCGCCGGGACGGAAGAGGGACACCCAGGGATTCATGCGTCTTGTATCGGTCAAATCCAGATGCTTTCAAGAAATCGTGGAGGTCTTGCGGTCCTCGCCCGCTTCCACGCGCTCGATCTTCAGGGCCAGGCCGGTGTCGCTGCTGACTTCGATCAGGACGCCGGAAACGCGCACCTCGCCGGCGGAGACTTCATACTGGACCGGCAGCGCCGTGGTCATGTGGTGCACCACGCGGCTCGCGTCGCGGCCGATCACGCCATCGCAGGGGCCGCACATGCCCACGTCGGTGATGAAGGCGGTGCCGCCCGAAAGAATTCGCGCGTCGGCGGTGGGCACATGCGTGTGAGTTCCGATGACGGCGGCGACGCGGCCATCCAGATGGTGCGCCAAGGCCGCCTTCTCGCTGGTCACTTCCATGTGGGCTTCCACGATCACCAAGGGGCGCTTCTCGGGAAGTTCCTTGAGCACGCGGTCGGCGGCTGCAAATGGATCGTCAGCGGGCAGTGGAAAATAGATGCGGCCCAGCAGCGTGGTCACGAAGACATCGCGCGGCCGCCCCGCCGCTGCGGGAATGCGTACCCAGCGTTTGCCGGGAGCTCGGTCGGAAAGATTCGCGGGCCTGCAGACGCGCACGGCGGGATCCTCCAGCGACGCAGTGATCTTGGGATCGCGATAGACGTGGTCGCCCAGCGTCACGGCGTCCGCCCCCGCGTCCAGCAGGGAAAGCAGCAGATCGGGAGTAATCCCCGAGCCGTTGCGGATGTTTTCTCCGTTGACGATCGCCACATCCACCGCGTGCTTCTCGCGTAACTCCGGCAAATGCTTTTGAATTGCGCCGCGGCCCGGCGCCCCCACCACATCCCCAAGGAAGAGAATTCGCATCGGTCGGGCCATCTGGTTACACTCTACCGCAAGCGCGGGCTCTCCATCGGAGCAGTCCGCAAGATTGAATCCCAACCATGTCCGTCACAGCGTTTCATAACGGTGATCAGGTTCGCCACAACAAGCGGCCCGAATGGGGCATTGGTTCCATTCTGAAAGTGGAGATGCTGACTCGCGAAGGCAAGACCGATCAGCGGCTCTGGATTCGATTTCCCAACATCGGCACCAAGACTCTGCTGGCCAGCGCCGCCGACCTGGAGATCACCAACGAGGTCGCGACCGATGTCGCCCAAAGCATTCACTCCCGACCCACGCTGGCCCAATTTGAATTGAAGCGCGAGGGCGGCTGGCTGGGCGAGATCGGCGGGCAGAAACTCGCGGATGTGATGACGGCGATCACCCCGCAGGCGACCGATCCCTTCCTGAGTCTTCGCAAGCGACTTGAAGTCACGCTGCAGCTCTATCGCTTCGAGTCCACGGGGGCGAGGCTGGTGGATTGGGCCGTGGCCCAGAGCGGTTTCGACGATCCTCTGAGCCGCTTCAACCGACAGGAATTGGAGCAATTTCACACTCGCTGGCGCTTCGAGCTGGACGCGCACCTAGGGCGGCTGCTAACCGAATGTCGCCGCGAACCCGAGGTGCTCAGCGAGGCGCTCGTGAAGGCGCCGCCGATGGCGCAGCGGGCCGTGCAGAAGATCCGCAGCATGCGCTGAAGCCAATTTGATTGCGCGTTCCGCCTGTTCCGCCTGTGCGGGGGTTATCGCCACTATTCGGCGCGAACTCCCATCTCCCGCTTGCCAATCGGCTCCTATTTCAGACCATGGCTGTGGAGGGTGTAGTCCGATGGAAATGAAAGTCAAGGAAGCTCTCGATCAGCTGGACGCCGTGTGCCTGGGCGCCGAGGGAGTTTCGCCGCAGCAAAGAAACCGCGTGCGCGAGACGATCAACGCGCTGCGTATGCTGTGCACCTACCTGGCCTTCGACATCGAGGCCACACGCCGCGAAAACACCGCGTTGCGGTCGCTGATCCAGCAGACCAAGAACAAGAAGCGCAAGCCCAAGCAGTGAAGTGAGCACGTGCCGGCGGAAATTGTGCCATACTGGATGGGCTCAAGCCAGCGTCCCGTGTTGTGACCATTTTCCGAAAGAAGTCCATCGTGCTCCAATTTTCCCGCCTGTCGGCAACGTCATGCGTTCGTTGTTCCATTCTCGCTATCGCCGCACTCGCCTTGTTCGCGCTGCCTCAGGACGCGCTTGCCGTGGGCACTCCCGTGCTTTGCTGGGGCCGCAACACCGAAGGCCAATGCAATGTGCATGATCAGGCGGACACGGATGTCATTCAAGTTGCCAGCGGCGATTTCCACTCGCTGGCGCTCAAGAGCTACGGAGCGGTGCTGGCCTGGGGAGACAACTTTTCGGGCCAAAGCACGGTTCCTGCCGCCGCCAATACGGGTGTCATTCAGATCGCCGCGGGCAGCTATCACTCCATCGCGCTCAAGAGCAACGGCTCCGTCCTGGCCTGGGGCTACAACGCCCAAGGTCAATGCACCATCCCGGCATCCGCCACCTCGGGCGTGACTCAGGTTGCCGGTGGTCAATACCACACGGTGGCGCTCAAGAGCAACGGTTCCGTGCTGTGCTGGGGCTCCAACGATGTCGGTCAATGCACCGTCCCGGGAGCTGCCGCTTCGGGTGTCGTCAAGATTGCATCCGGCGACAGCCACACGATCGCGCTCAAGAGCAACGGATCCGTGCTGTGCTGGGGCGACAACTCCTCTGGCCAATGCGATGTTCCGGCGCTCGCATTTTCGGGAGTCACTCAAATCGAAGGCGGCGCGACTTTCACGGTGGCGCTCAAGAGCAATGGCTCGGTGATTTGCTGGGGCAGCGACTTCTTTGGTGAAGGCACGCCCCCCGCAGCCGCCAGCTCCGGGGTCATCCAGATTGCCGCCGGCGCCTACCACGCGATCGCGCTCAAGAGCGACGGCAATGTGCTTTGCTGGGGCAACAACGCCCAAGGTCAAGGCGATGTCCCGGCCGGCGCCTCCGCCAATGTCGTCCAGATTGCGGGAGGTCGTTTGCATACCGTCGCGCTCCAAAATTTGGCGCCCACAATCGGCGGAGTCCTGCCCGCGGGCGGACCGACCGCTGGCGGAACAAGTGTCACCATCACCGGAATCAACTTTGCCGCGGCCACCAGCGTGACATTCAACGGTGTCGCCGCGACCAGCGTGGTGGCGTTTTCGAGCACGAAGATCACGGCGGTCGTGCCGGCCGGAACCGCGGGGTTTGCGACGCTCACGGTCACCACGCCCCAAGGCGATTTCACGGCTCCCGATGCTTTCAATTATGTGGAGCTGTCATCTTGCCCGGCCGATCTGGATGGTTCGGGCGAAGTCGACGGCGGCGACATCGGATTGGTGCTGCTGGACTTTGGTCCCTGCCCCTGATCACGAATTCGCGATGGACTGACTGAGCGACGGTGTGCACACCCGGTCGTGAAGTCACACGCAAGGCGGTTCCAAGAGGCGCTCTGCGTGGCGCCTCTTTTGCATGCGCTTGGGTCCATTTGTTCATTTGAGGGGTTGGTGCCATACTGCCCCGTCCGCGGGCAGTTTTGAAGCCTCGACCTCTTTGGAGATTGAATCATGAACCCGACGTCCAACTCGATCGCAAAATCGATCGCGCCATTTTTCCTCTTCGTGACCGCGACGATCGCATTGATTGCACTGCCCCAGGCCGCGATGGCCAGTGCCATCTCCGTGCTTTGCTGGGGCGACAATGCCTATGGACAGTGCACCGTCCCGGCCGCAGCCGATGGCACCGTCACGCAAATCGCCGCCGGCGGCTACCACACCATCGCGCTCAAGAGCAATGGATCCGTGCTCTGCTGGGGCCGCAACTCCGAAACCCAGTGCAACGTGCCCGCCACGGCGATCTCGGGAGTCACGCAGGTCGCCGGCGGCCTTTACCACACCGTCGCGCTCAAGGGCGGCGCCGTGCTCTGCTGGGGCAACAACAATTATGGCCAGCTCACAGTTCCCGCCGCCGCCAATTCCGGAGTCACACAGGTTGCCGCGGGCGGCTTCCACACCATCGCGCTCAAGGGCGGCGCCGTGCTCTGCTGGGGCTACAACGCCGACGGCGAATGCAATGTTCCGGCGGCCGCAAACTCCGGCGTGATCCAGATTGCGGGCGGCCTGATCCACACCATCGCGCTCAAGAGCGACGGCTCCGTGCTTTGCTGGGGTGACAACACGTTCGGGCAGCGCACCGTTCCCGCGGCGGCCAATTCGGGAGTCGTCCAGATCGCCGGCACCGGCTACCACTCCATCGCGCTCAAGAGCAACGGCTCGGTGCTTTGCTGGGGCAACAACGGCGATGGCCAGAGCAATGTGCCGACGATCGCCAATTCGGGTGTCGCTCAGATCGCCGGCGGCGGCTACCTCACGATCGCGCTCAAGGGCGATGGAAGCGTGCTCTGCTGGGGAGCCAACAATCTCGGGCAGCGCACCGTACCAACGACCGCGGGCTACGGAATTTCAGGCATCTCCGGCGGCCTGAACCACACCGTCGCGCTGACCGGGCCGCCATCGGTCAAGGGCGTGGTGCCGGCTTCCGGACCGAGCACCGGCGGCACCAGCGTGACGATCACCGGATTCAACCTCGGCACCACGACTGGCGTGAGCGTGGGCGGAGTCGCGGCGAGCAGCATCGTGGTGGTCTCGCCGCTGCAGATCACCGCGACATTCCCGGCGCATGCCGCGGGCCTGACCTCCATCTCGATTACGAATCCCGACGGAGTCTTCGCCTCGCCCAACGTCTTCTTCTACGAGGGGACCTCCACGTGCCCGATGGATCTGGACGACTCAGGCGAGGTCGACGGCGGCGACCTTGGATTGGTGCTGCTGGAATTCGGCCCCTGTCCATAGTGGGAGGCCGCTCGTTGATCGGGCATACTTCCCAGGTCGGTACAAAGTTGCGTTGTTTGGGCGATTGAATCGTGCCATACTGCGCGGCAGTGGACGCTTTGTGCCCGGAACCCCTTCCCGAGAGTTGCACCATGAACCAAGTTTCGATTGCCCTGGTCAAATCCTTCTCCAAAGTGTCTGCCTTCCTTTTGGCGGCACTCGCCTTGCTGGCCTCGCCCCATGCCACGCACGCCGCGAGCGGCTCCGTGATGTGCTGGGGCTACAACAATTCCGGACAAAGCACGGTCCCCGCGGCCGCTCTCTTTGGCGTGACTCAGGTGGCGGGCGGCGGCAGCCACACCATAGCGCTCAAGAGCAATGGCTCCGTGCTGTGCTGGGGCAGCAACGCAAGCGGTCAATGCACCGTCCCCGTTTCAGCCAACTCGGGAGTCATCCAGGTGGCGGCCGGCTTCAATCACTCGATCGCGGTCAAGAGCGATGGGTCCGTGCTGTGCTGGGGCTACAACTCAAATGGCCAATGCACAGTTCCCGTGGCCGCCAGCTCAGGCGTCCTACAAGCCGCCGGTGGAGAGTTCTTCACCCTGGCGCTCAAGAATGATGGCTCCGTCATCGGGTGGGGCAGCAACAGCTGGGGTCAATGCACTGCTCCCGGTTCCGCCAGCTCGGGCGTGGTTCAGATCGCCGCAGGCAAGGAGCATTCGATCGCGCGCAAGAGCGATGGTTCCGTGGTGTGCTGGGGGCAGAATGTGATGGGGCAATGCACGGTTCCCGGATCCGCCAGTTCGGGCGTCATCCAGATCGCGGGCGGCTTCCAGCACACGGTCGCGCTCAAGAGCAACGGATCAGTCCTGTGCTGGGGCGACAATGCATTTGGCCAATGCACCGTCCCGGCTGCTGCGAATTCAGGCGTCATTCAAATTGCCTGTGGCAATGGATACTTCAACGCCGCACTCAAGAGCGACGGTTCCGTGTTGTGCTGGGGCTCTAACTCCGCGGGTCAATGCACCGTGCCGGTTTCGGCGAGCTCCGACATCATTGCCATCGGGGCGGGCCAATTCCACACGATCGCGATCAAGTCGGGCGTTGCGGCGATCACGGGAGTGCAGCCGGCGGCCGGGCCGACGACGGGTGGAACCAGCGTCACGATCAATGGAATCAACATGGCCTACACGACGAGCGTGAGCGTGAATGGAGTGCCCGCGACCAGCCTGGTGGTCGTCTCTCCGACGCAGATCACCGCGGTCGTACCCGCAGGAACCGCGGGGCTGGCAACCGTCACGCTCACGACGGGCGACGGCGTCTTCCCATTGTCGAACGCGTTTTATTACGAGGAGTCGAACTCATGTCCGGCGGATCTGGACGGCTCGGGCGAAGTCGACGGCGGCGATGTCGGGTTGCTGCTGCTGGACTTCGGCGATTGTCCG
This sequence comes from Planctomycetota bacterium, assembly GCA_021414025.1. NCBI lineage: Bacteria > Pseudomonadati > Planctomycetota > Planctomycetota bacterium. The sequence continues at coordinate 813,773 of JAIOPG010000002.1, forward strand.
TAGCGAGGTGCCGCTCGCTTGTGATCACTAGCGAGCGATCGCTGGAGTTTGCAAATTGAAAGTGGGCGCTACAGGACTCGAACCTGTGACCCTCGCTGTGTAAAAGCGACGCTCTAGCCAACTGAGCTAAGCGCCCGAAATCCTTGCAGGATTCTGGGGAATTGCCCTCCGTGCAAGGAGGACAATTCAAGAAGCCAATCCGAACGAGGTGGACGGGAATCGAACCCGCAACCACCGGCGTGACAAGCCGGTACTCTAACCAATTGAGCTACCACCCCAATCGCACATCGCGAATTGAAGAGTGTAGCGAACTCTCAAAAGCGGTCAACGAGCGGCACGGTGGACGATCCACGCTGCAATTTCCCTGATAAATCCGCTGCGCCGCCGCTCACGTGTCGAACCAATCCCCGCCGATTCCGCCATCCGCCTGCAGCGGAATGTCCAGGTGCATCGCCCCCTCCATCACCTGCTTCATGCGCTTCAGGACCGCCTCGGCCTGCTCCTTGGGGCACTCCACCAGTAGTTCGTCGTGGATCTGCAGGATGAGTTTCGCCTTGGGAAATTCCTTTTTCAGCACCTCGTGCAGCCGCACCATGGCGATCTTGATCAGGTCGGCGGCGCTGCCCTGCACCACCGTGTTGATCGCCATGCGCTCCCCCAGCGAGCGCTCGTTGGGATTCTTGGAGTGCACCTGCGGAATCGGCCGCCGCCGCCCCAGCATGGTCTGCACGTACCCATGCTCCTTGGCCTGCTCCACGCAGCGGCGCAGGAAGGACTCGATGCCGCGGAAGCGCTTCTTGTAGTCCTCGATCACGCCGCGGGCGTGCTCGTAGTCGCTCTTCTCGCCCAGCCGCCGGGCCAGCCCGTAGGGCGTGATGCCGTAGACGATGCCGAAGTTGACCATCTTCGCGGCGGAGCGCTGCTCGTCGTTGACCTGCTCGATAGGCACTCGGAAAGTCTCCGCGGCGACCGCCTTGTGGATGTCCTTGCCCTCGCGGAAGGCCTGCATCAGAGCCTCGTCCTGGGACATGTGGGCCAGAATCCGCAGCTCGATCTGCGAATAATCCGCGCTGACCAGCGCGTGGCCGGGCTCCGCCTGGAAGGCCTTGCGGATCTCGCGGCCATCCTCGCTGCGGATCGGAATGTTCTGCAGGTTCGGATCGCTGCTGGAGAGCCGACCCGTGGCCGTGCCCGCCTGATGGAAGCTGGCGTGCACGCGGCCGTCGGCCGGATCGATCGCGTCTCGCAAGGCCACCAGATACGTGTTCACCAGCTTGGTCAACTGGCGGTACTCCAGCACCAGCTCCGGCACCCGGGTCTTGACCTTCGGGTCGTTGGCCAGCCGCTCCAGGACTTCCACGTCGGTGCTGGCGCCGGTCTGGGTCTTCTTCACCACATGCAGGCCCAGGCCGGGCAGTTCGCCCTGGGCCGGTGAAAATAAAATGTCCGCCAGTTGCCTGGGCGAGTCCAGGTTGAAGGGGCGCGGGCTGAGCGCCATCACCTGCTCGCGCAGCGAGTTCGATCGCTGCTCCAGGCGCACGCGCTGCCGGTCCAATTCCTCGGCGCTGACGTGAATCCCGTTCTGCTCCATGCACGCCAGCACATGCACCAGCGGCAGCTCGGTCTCCTCAAGCAGTTTTTCAAGATGCATCGCCTTGATCAGCGGCGCGAAGAGCTGGTGCAGCCGCAGCGAGATGTCCGCATCTTCCGCGGCGTACTCGGTGGCCAGCGGCAGCGGCACCTGGTCGAAGGTGCGCTGGGTTTTCCCGCTGCCGATCAGCGACGAGATGGCGATGTTGCGATGTCCCAGCAGCATCTCCGCCAGCGCGTCCATGCCGTGGCTCATGCGGCTGGAGTCCAGCAGATGACTGGAGATCAGCGTGTCGTCGCGCAGACCGGCCAGTTCGACGCCATGCCTCTTCAACACCATGATGTCGAACTTGGCGTTGTGCCCCGTCTTGGGAATGCTCGCGTCCTCCAGCAGCGGCTTGAGGATCGGCAGCACCTGCTTCCAGTGCATGTGCTCGTCGGGCTGCGGACTGCGCAGCGGGATGTAGACGCCGCTCTTGGGCGCGATCGAGAGGGAGACGCCGACCAGCCCCGCCCGCGAGGGATGAATCGAGTCGGTCTCGGTGTCGAAGGCCAGCATCACTTTCTTCTTGCGGCGAACCTCTTCGATGAATGACTTCAGTTCCTCCGCGTTCGAGATCATCTGATAGGAGCCGTCGCGCGTCGCAAGCGGATCGATCGCATAGGTTTGCGACGTCGTCTCGCCGCCGGATCCAACCGCGTCAAAGAGACTCGGCCCGCCGTCATCAGCCTTTTTCTTTTTGGCAGGCTTCTCCTGCGGCGTGGTCGGCGCCGCGGGCGCCGGCGCAGGAACAGGTGCCCCACCAAGCAGCGCGTCCAGATCCGTTTGATGGCGGTGAAATCCGAGCTGCCGCATCAACTCCGCGACCTGCGGGCGATTGCCCTCGTTCAATTTCAGCGGCGGCTCTTCAATGCCCGCCGGAACCGCGCAATCATCCTTGAGCGTGATCAGCTTGCGGCCAAGCTTGAATTTCGCCTTGGCCTCCTCGATCGCCTCGCGCCGTTTAGGCGTGAGCTCGTCGAGATGATCCAGCACGCCCTGCAGCGATCCGTACTGCGTGATCAACGACACCGCCGTCTTGGGACCGATGCCCTTGGCGCCGGGGACATTGTCGGTGGGATCCCCCATCAGCGTCAGCATGTCGATCACCTGCTCGGGCCGGATGCCCTTGGTCTCCCACAGCGCGTCGGCGGTGAGCACATTTCCGTTGGAGGCGTCGAAGAGCGCGGTCTTTTCGTCCAGGATCTGGCCGAGATCCTTGTCGCGGCTGGCGATGCGGATCTCCCACTCCGGATGCGCCTTGCGGACGCGCTTGACCAGCGTGGCGATGGAGTCATCGGCCTCGACCTCGGGCACCGCGACCACCGGAATCCCCAGCAATTTGCAGAGCTCCAGGCAGCGCTCCACCTGCGGGCGGAAATCATCGGGCGGCGCATCCCGGTTGGCCTTGTACTCCGGGTCGATCTGCGAGCGGAAGGTGCCGCGGTCCCCCGCCGCGTCGATCACAAGGATCAGCCGCTCGGGCTTCTGCTCGCGCAGCAATTTCAGCAGCACGCCCACGAACCCGAAGACCATGTGGGTGGATTCGTTGGTGATCGGACTGGTCATGCCCGAGCGGATGGCGTGGTACGCGCGGTAAAATTGCGCGTGACCGTCGATGATCCAGAGGCTGGCCACGGCTAGGTCCGGGCCGCGGCCCGCGCATGCAATTGCGTGAGGATCGCCCGCTCCTGGGGAGAAAGCACGGTCTGCCGCCGCGCCATCACGACCTCCGCCACCGCCAGGAACTTGTCGAGCTGGTAGACGCTTTCGCCCGCGTCGGTCCGCCAGGTGAAGCGCTCGGTGTAGAGCGCGGGCGGAGTGCTCGAGGCGATCATGGCCCCAGTGCCCAGCACGCAGCCGGTCATGATGCGCGTGCCGATGGCGCACTTCACGTGGTCGCCGATGACGCAGCCCATGAAGGTGCGGCCGGTCTTCTCGCGTCCCGCGCCCGCCTCCAGCTGCATGGAGACCTCGCCATAGGTGTTGAGCAGGTTGGAGTTCAGCGTGCCCGCACCCAGGTTCACCCACGAGCCGACGATCGAATCGCCCAAGTGCCCGTCGTGGGTCTTGTTGCTGTTGCCCTGCATGATCAGCGAACCGACCTCGCCGCCCACCTTGCAGCGCGGGCCGATGACGCTGCGTGCCTTCACCACGGCGTGCGGGGCGATGTGCGAGCCCTCGCCGATCGACGCGGGTCCGATGATGACCGCGTGGGGGCCGATGTGCGTATTTGGACCGATCACAATCGGCCCGCCGCGGGCGTCCAGCACCACGAACTTGCCGATCTCCGCGCTGGCGTGGATGGTGACATCGCCGGTGATCGCCGCGATCTTCGCCGGCTTCTCGGCAAGTTCCTTGGCCTGCTTCCACGCGGTGTGGACCGCCTTGGCGTCGGCGGCCATGCGCCGGTCGAAGCCATCGCTCTCGAGCAGATCCCAGGGCCGGTGCAGAATGGAGAGGTCGATCCGCGGCGTGGTCTTGAGCGCCACGTCAAAGCCGCGCCCCGCCACGACATGCTCCGCGGTGGCCCGCGTCACATGCGCCGCCACGATGCCGCCGTCGACCGAATCGATCATGGCGTGGCCGACGGCGAGGGAATTGAGCCCGCTGGGCAGCTCCATCAAGCGGCCGGTCAGGAACATCATGCTTTCGCCGTCGGGAAGCGCGTTCACCGGCAGGCCGCTTCGCTTCTCCAGGGGAACCGACCATTCCTTCGGCGCGGTCAGGGCCTGAACGCCGAGCCGCTCGAAGTTGCAGCGGATGCCCGACCGCACTTCCGCCGCGACGCGCAGATCCAGCATCGGTCCAAACTTGCCGACGTCGTCATGGAACGCGATCCGTGGAGGGGCCATGCCCCAAATGTAGCTTTCAGCCGGCGATCCTGCGTCTGGTCCGCAGCAACGACGCCAGCCCGATCATCGCAGCGCCCGGCGCCGGCACGCTTTGCGGCGCGACGGGTGAACCAAAGACCCATCCGTCGAAACCGCCATCAAGCAGCTGGTGATCCGCAGCGCCGACAAAGGCCTGCTCCCAGGAGCCGGAGTCCTTGACCCAGTAGTGCCAGAAATTCTCGATCGGCCAAAGGTCGCCTTGTCCGTAGTCGGTGTCGCTTCCCACGCTCACGCCGGCCAGGAAAATTCCAAACGGATAGGCGTCGAACTGCAGCGACACCGTGGAGAGCGCCGCGTCGATGTCGGTCATCGCGTTCCAGCTGGTGTAGCTGCTCGCGCTCCAGCGGACATCGAAGAGGTAGCCATTGCCATTTGTGAAATCGATCTGGACCGTGGCGGACTTGGACCCCGCGCCCACGCTGAAGGTGTCGACGATGGCGGCGTGGAGCGAGGAAGAGGCGACGCAGAGGGAAAAGAACGCGGCGATGCCGCAGGCGGCACAACGGTGTGACATGGTGAATCTTTCTCGATGCGGATGGCCTGTTTCGCGCAGGATCCAAGGAAGGGAGCAAGACGCCAGCCGGGCTTGGTCGACCCGACTCGCCGCGGGGAATCTCTCGATTCGCCGATGGCTCACGGTGACGCGATCGTTGCGGATTTGCACCGCATTCCTCCAAGGCCGCACTGCATCGGAGAACCTCTCCGACGACCGCAGAATAGAGGCGGCCGAACGAAAGTCAAACCGTCCCGCCATGGGATCAAGGCGCGAGTCCGGCCACCGGCGACGATCAATCGGCTGCGATGCGCGGCGATCACGAATAGCGCCGCGGACCCACTCCGGGGAAGCCCCACCATCCGTAGGTGCGGTTCAGCGCCCAGCCGACCGGCAGGCCCATCACCGCGGAGGCGCAGCACCAGCCGGCGCGCTTGCCCAGCTCCTGCATGGCGCTGCCGGCAAAGGGCACCGCGGCGTCGGGCCAGAGACCCCGCATGCTCCAGAGGAAGACCCAGACCAGGCTCGCGGCGAAGAGCAGCGCGAAGGTCATCGCGGCAACGGTCAGCATGCTGCGGCGCAGCAGCAGCCCGCGCAGCACGGTGACCGCCCCGGAGCCCAGCGCGAAACCCAGCGTGTTGGGCCCCGGCAGGAAGAGCAGCTCGCCGCCGACCAGCTGCGGCGAAGAGAGGTCGACCAGCAGCCCGAGCAGAAAGCATCCCCACCATGCCGAGCGCCGCAGCGCATTGAGCGAGACGAAGGCGGCGAGGATTCCGGCCAGGCTCGGAGAGGCGCCCCCGATGGAGAAGACCGGCATGAACGCGGCGTCCATCGGCAGCGCGATGGCCACCGCAAGAATGAACATGCTCCACTTCATGGCAGCGTCCCCGCGTCGATCTTCAGCGTGACCTGGCGCAGCCGGTCGGGCTCGACCTCGGTCCTCACCTCCACCTGCAGGCGCAGCGGATTCTTGTCGCTGCGCCGCACCGCCACCACGCTGCCCATGCGCATGCCCTGGGCGGCGGCCTTCCATGTCGGATCGGCGAGGCGGGCGATGTCCCCCTCGGCCACCTGCTTCAAGGCGTCGATCTCGCCCACCAGCAGGCCGCGTGAATCGGGCCTCAGCTGAATCTGCACCGATTCACCCGGCCCCGCCTCGGGCCGGTCGGCGCTGGTGATGTAGGCGTCCACTCTTCCGGTGGAGGGATCGGAAAGCGGCGCCAGCCAGCAGCGCACTTCGCTGGGCTCCCCCACCAGGCGCCCCACCAGGATGTCGCCGCCGATGACCGCGGGATCGCCGCTCTTCACCCCGTCGCGGGCTCCGGCGTTGAGGGCCAGCATGCGCTCGCCGGGTCCCTCGCCGCGGGCGGTCACGCTGACCAGCAACGGCGAGACTTCGCGGCCCCCGCGGTCGAGCTTGCGGGTCCGCTCCAATTGCTGCAGCCGCTGCTCCAGCTCTTCGGCGCGGATGCGCTCGGAGTGCCACATGGCGCGGAAGCGGTCGCGATCGTCGCTGAGCAGCTGGGAGTCAATGAATTTCGCGTCGTCGCGCGGCGGCCGCAGCCAGTGCCGCAGCGCCGTCAGGGCGTGGGCGGGCGGCGTGAGCGGAAGCCAGAGCACGGCGGCGATGTCGGCGGTCCAGGGGGCGACGATCCGGCTGGGCAGCATGGCGAGCGCCGCCGTCGCCAGAAGGCACGCAAGGTACAAACGGCTCGGCTGGTCAGGACCTCGTGCCAAGAGCCCTTCGGATCAATATTCGTCGGCGTCGGACTCGAGCGTGGACTTCCACGCTTCGAGACTCTCCAGGTAGATCGCGGTGCCGCGGGCCACGCAGGTCAGCGGGTCGTCGGCGATCTTCACGGTCAGGCCCGTCGATTGGTTCAGCACCACATCCATGCCGCGCAGCAGCGCACCGCCGCCGGCGAGCGTGACGCCATTTTCCACCAGGTCGGCGGAGAGTTCAGGCTCGGCGTTCTCGAGCGTGCGGCGGACCGCCTCGGAGATGGCCTTCACCGGCTCGGAGAGGGACTCGCGGATCTCGTCGCTGGTCACGGTGGTCTTGCGCGGCAGTCCGGTCACCATGTCTCGTCCGCGCACATCCATGGTGGTCTGCGGGCCGACCGCAGCCGCGGAGCCGATCTCGATCTTGATGCGCTCGGCCGTCTGCTCGCCGATGTGCAGGCCGTACATCTTCTTCATGTGGCCGATGATGGCCTCGTCAAAGTCGTCGCCCGCCACCCGCACGCTCTCGCAGCAGGCGATGTCGCCCAGGCTCATGATGGCCACCTCGGTGGTGCCGCCGCCGATGTCGACGATCATGTTGCCGCTGGGCTCGTGCACCGGCAGGTCGGCGCCGATGGCCGCAGCCATGGGCTCTTCGATGATGTGCACCGGCTTGCGGGTGCCGGCGTACTCGGCCGCGTCCTGCACGGCGCGTTGCTCGACACCGGTGATGCCCGACGGCACGCAGATGACCATGCGCGGCTTGCTCCAGCGACTGGCGTGCACCTTCTGGATGAAGAAGCGCAGCATCTTCTCGCAGACCTCGAAGTCGGCGATGACACCGTCCTTCAACGGACGGATGGTCTTGATGCGGCCAGGTGTACGGCCCATCATGCGCTTGGCCTCGATGCCGACTGCCACAGGGCGGCCGTCGGTGATGTCGATGGCCACGACCGAGGGCTCGTTCAGGACGACCCCTTGGCCTCGGGCATAGATGAGCGTGTTGGCAGTACCGAGGTCGATCGCGAGGTCGCGTCCGATTGCCAGCGGATTGGTACGCGCCATGGAACTCAGCCCTCCTCATCAGCCACAGCGATCACGTCGCACCTGTTGGCAGCGTCCGCGACGTGGCCCGTGAGTGTACCCGACCCGCCGGACCTGCAGGCTTCAGGCCGCGGCCAAAGTGGCAGCCGCCTCAGAGATCGGGGAAGAAGATGCCGATCTCGCGCGTGGCCGACTCGAGCGAGTCGCTGCCGTGCACGAGGTTCTCGGTGAACAAGATGCCCAGATCGCCACGAATGGTTCC
>JAIOPG010000003.1 GCA_021414025.1 Planctomycetota bacterium
AGGGACGGGCGCTACCACTGCATGGACGTGCCGATGTCAAGGCGTTGGTGGTGACGCGTCTTACACTTCGCGTTGAACCCACAGCCAAACCCAAGAACCACGCAAACATCACGGGCTGGCCGGTCGATAAACCAACGCAGAAGATGATGGCCCTGCAGATGGCGGCAGAAGCGGCATTCGTACCAGCCCCTGCTGCCGGCTGAACAAATTCGTGTGGCCTCGGATCAAGTCGTGTGTGTCGTCGTTGGACTTCGGCCTAGGTCGACCAGAAACAGCGCGTGGGCGACTGGATGCAAGTGATTGCTCCGCACCGTAATCGCTGCATTGGTTCGGTTTTGATCACTCTCAGTCAGCAGGGCCGCGTGAACTCCGAGTTGGCTCGCCCCATACCACTCGAGCGATGACGCCGAGAACCGGTTGGGGCGACCGGCATGCTTGCCCGACTTGCCCGGCCCAAGCCCGGCGGCGCAACGATCACGGTGGACCATGGGGGACCTACTTGTTGGCCAGAAGCCGGCGAATTGCATCGGCCTTCTCGGCATCGGAAAGCGGAAGTCCCGCAATCATGCTCAGGGCGGCGAAAAAGCCGGCGTCATTGGTGGCGGCCCTTTGCACCTTGGCGTGACCGGTTCCGGCTTTCGAAGTGCATTCAGGAGTGCAATCGCCTTTGGACTCTGATGTAAGTCCTCTATTTGCAGCACTTACATCTGTGGGCTTTCCCATTGCCAACGTGAATGTCGAGGGTTCGAGCCCCTTCGCCCGCTTTCATGAACGCCGTTTTCCGACGGCGTTTTTTGTTTGCCACCCGTGTTTAGATGACCGATTGCTCCGTGAGCGAGGTGCTATCAGTGGCTCAGGCAACCTAGCTCCGTGAGCGAAGTGCTATCAGTCGCTCAGACAACGAGGCTCCGTGAGCGAGGTGCTATCAGTCGCTCAGACAACGCTCCGGGGCTCGCAGACTCGCCCCTCCGCTAACTCGCTTTGTGATAGCACCTCGCTCACTGCGCCAATGAAACAACACCCAGTACTTGCGCATTGCATACTTCGTACGAACTCACAATTGCAGGTTGGTGAAACGAAACTTCTGCGCGTCGAACAGGCCGCGGTCGCTGAGTTTCAGCGCCGGGATCGGAAGCAACGCCAGGAAACTCAGGGTCATGAAGGGCGCCTTGAATTTCCCCTGCACTTCGCGGGTCAACTTCTTGTAGGTCTCCCCCACTTCTTCCGCCGGTTTGTCGCTCATCAGCCCCGCAATCGGAAGCGGCAGCACCTGCTCGCGCTCGCCATTGATCAGGGCCAGCCCGCCGCCGGCCCGGAACACTGCGTTGGCGGCCTTCGCCAGTGCTTCGCGCGTGCCCGCAGCGACAACGACATTGTGGCTGTCGTGGGCCACGCTCGCGGCGATCGACTTTCGGCCCAGACCCAGCCCCTTGATGAACGCGACGGCCGGCGGCTCTGGCGTGTAGCGATTGATCACCGCCAGATAGGCGATGTCGCGACCATCGGCCGGATCCAATTCGATCGTCGAGTCTCTGACGGCCAATGACTCAATCGCTTCGCTGGTCACAAGCTCGCCATCGTGCGGAACAATCACCCGCACTTGAACGCTTCCTGCTGACTTGGTCGCCACGCGGAAATCATTCGGCAAAAATGTCGCCTCGCGAAACCTGTTGGGCGTCTCCACCGGCAGCCGCTCGAAGGTCGCTTGCCCGTTCCTCGCGACCAGCTCACCGGCGATCCAGGTCTTGCTTACATGAAACTGCACGTTGTCACCCACCAGCACCATGTCGGCCCGGTCACCCACGCGCAGCAACCCGCTGCCAAGGCCGTAATGCTCGATTGGGTTCACGGTCGCGGCGCGCAGAGCATCGTAGAAGTTCACGCCGCACGCCACCGCCCGCGCCAGCAGCACATTGATGTGCCCAGCCAGCAGCATGTCCGGATGCGCGTCGTCGGTGCAGAACATGCACATCTGCGGCATCTCCTTGAGCAGCGGCCAGAGCGCCTCGAAGTTTCGCGCCGCCGAGCCCTCGCGAATCAGGACCTTCATGCCCCGTTGCGCCTTGCCCCGCGCCTCTTCCAGGGTCACGCACTCATGATCGGTGGAGATCCCGGCGGCGATGTACTTCGCTGCGTCATTTCCCCTGAGCTGCGGAGCATGACCGTCGACAGGCTTGCCCAGCGCCTTGGCCGCCGCAATCTTCGCGTAGACCTCCGCGTCGCCATGCAGCACCCCGGGCCAGTTCATCATCTCGCTCAGGTAATGGATGTCGGGCCGCATGAGAATGCTTGCGACCTGCTTCGAGTCGATGGTCGCGCCGGAGCTCTCGAAGGCCGTCGATGGCACGCACGAGGGGCAGCCGAAGCAGAATTGGAAGTTGCGGCGCCGGGCGTCCTGCAGCATGAACTCGATGCCCGCCTCGCCCAGCACATTGGCAATCTCGTGCGGATCGCTCACGGTGCCGACCGTGCCATGCCTCACCGCCACCCGCGCGAATTCGCTCGGGGGCAGCATGCTGCTCTCCACATGCACATGGGCGTCGATCAGTCCGGGGATCAGCACTCCGTCCTCGACCGGCCCGCTCGCTGCCCGCATGGCGACGATCCGCCCATCCTTGACGTCGATTTCCCGGGGCTCGATGCGTCGGGCGAAGACATCCGCCACCAGGTGCCTCAGGGTGAAGGGCGCATGTGCTGATGGAGTCGGTCCGGGAGGCATGACCGGCGCAAGATAGATCACCGCCCGCGAAATCGCCCGCGTCGCGCCGTGGCTTCCTTGAACTTGTTCCCGAACCCGCGGGCGGTTCAAGAGTAGACTCGCACCCATGCGATGTGTTTTCGCTCAATGCGTTTGGCTCGGAGTGGCGGCGGCCGCGCTGGCCCTCGCACCGGCCGCGGGACCCACGATCGTTGCCAACCATCTCGCCTCGAGCGCACCCAGCGGCGTCCAGGTCTTCTTTGCCTCCGCGCCGGCGCAGGCCGACGCGAAAGCCACGGCCCAGCTCTGCTGGGGCGGCGAACGGGGCCTGCTCTCCCGGACGTTTCGGCTGACCGCGCTCAACGCCACGGACGCGGCGGGAAAACCGGTCGCCATCAGCGCCCAACTGGGTGACGCCAACAGCGCCGCGTGGCGCGACGCCGGCAGCGAGGCCGCCATGATCGGCGACACGACCGCCTATTTCGTCCCGCTCGCCGTCGAACCGGCGGGCGCCGAGCCAACCATCGCGAAAATCCAGGGCACCCTCGAACTCAAGTTGGGCAAGACCGTGATCCGCGTTCCGCCGGAATCCCGCGTCAAGGACCAGTACGCCAAGAGCAGCCTGCTGGAGGCGAAGGGCCTGAAGCTGGCCGATCTGGGCGAGCAGCAGCGCTTCAATCTCTTCTTCGTCTATTCCAACGAGAAGAGGGGGACGATTCCCAATCTCTTCCTGGTCACGGGCGCCGGCAAGCCCTTCTACACCAGCAAGCCCCGCGTCGACGGGCTGGGCACGATCAAGATTTCGCCGACGGACTCAATTCCGCTGGACGCCAAGATCCGCGTGGGCACCGGCGCGGACAAGGGCAACCTCATCGCTGATGCCCACAAATTGCTCCAGTCGAAGGAGCAGCTCACGGCCGCGCTGGCCAAGCACGGACTGCGCGTCAACGAATATGCATGCCGCATGACCAACGTCTACGCAGTGGAGGTGACCCGTTCGCCCGGCGCCGGCGCGATTCCCGAGCTGGTCCTGGATTTCGCCGGCAAGCGCATCAAGGGACAGGGCGTGGCCGCCTCTTCGCAGCAGGATCCCTCGGCGAACCTGACCACCGCCTGGACCTTCGACGTGCCCGCCGACCTCTCGGGCAAGCAGCCCGACATCCTGGTCCTGCTTCCCGGCGACGACGGCGTCCGCGCGGTGCCCTTCGAGTTTCACGATCCCTTCGGATCGACCAGGAAACCCGCGGAACCCGCCTCTTCAAAATAATTTCCGGTCACCAGGGCTTCATCGCCTTGGCGAGATGCTTGAACAGAAGCATGGCCCGCTGTCCGAAGGTGGGCGGCTTGAGTTTTTCACCCTGAATGCCGGAGGCGATCCGCCGGTCGTCGGAAATCTGGCGCAGTTCCTTGGCAAACTCCGGGCGCCGTTTCAGCACGGCGATCACGCTCTCCTTGGAGAACTGCAGCAAGGTGACGCCATTCTCCCCGGCGACCACATCGGCCGAGCGCGGCTGGTTGAGCAGCAGCGCCATCTCGCCGAACCAGTTTGGCGCCTCGATCTCGACCGGCTCCTTCCCTTTGGGCAGGACCCGCACCTTGCCGCGCATGACCATGTACATGTGGTCGCTCTGCTCACCGTAGCGCACCGCCAGCTCGCCCGGCTTCAATTCGATTTCCTGCGAATTGCGGGCCAGAACCCTGCGCTCCGAAGTGCTCATGTGCGCCTCGTCGAACAGCGGGCACCTGGCGATGATGCTTTCATTGTTCGAAATGTTCTCCTCGTTGACCGCCGCGATCTTGGCCTCCGCGTTCATGTCCACCATTCGGACCGCCCGGATCGGGAAGGGAATCTCGATGTTGCTTTCGTGCAGCGCGTACCAGACCTTGGTGAGGACGCCGTCCACGGTCTCGTCCATGGTCCGGCGGTCGGCCACCCAGAACCGGAGCTCGTAGACAATCGCCGATTCGTGATACTGGTTCAGCAGCACCAGAGGAGCCGGATTGGACAGGACGTCGACGTCGTGCTTGAGCACCTGGAGCATGACTTCCTTGGCAAGCATCGGCGGGGATGAGTACGAGATATTCACGTTGCGCCGCACCCGCAGCGCCCGCGTCGGATGGTCGAGGTTGAGGACCTCCTTCACCAGCAGCTCGCCGTTGGCGACAATCAGCATCTGGCCGTCGAGGGTGTGCACGCGCGTCGAGCGCAGGCTGGTGTCCCACACCACGCCTTCGAGTCCGCCCACGCCGATCTGCACCATGTCCCCCTTCTGGAAGACATTGTCCGCCTGCAGGTCGAAGCCGGAGAAGAGATTGGTGAGCGTGCGCTGCAGACCAAGGCCGACCACAAACACCAGCGCTCCACCAACGCCCAGCACCAGGGTCCGGATCGAGTACTGGCCGGCGAAATGAACCTGGTAGATGATCGCGATGCCAATGATTCCCAGGCCGAAGCGCATCGCCGCCTTCTGCAGCCGGATCAGGTCGCTGCCCAGCAGCGTGAAGCACAGGTTGCTCAGCACCACAAGCGCCAGGCTGACCGAGGCCAGCACCAGACCGAACTCCATGATCGTCCGAAGCAGCGGCACGACGAGGGTGGAAAGCTTCTCTGCGTCGTGGACGACGATTTCAAGCGGGTATTCCCAGCCAAACGCGATGCCCGCCCAGCCGAACACGGCGATCAGCAAACCGGCGCCGAGCCACTTCGTGTCGCTCCGGCCCCGAAGGAAGAGCTTGACGCCAAGCACCGTGGCATAGATCGCCAGCGCCCAGATCAACAGGGACACGACCGGGTGAAGGTGCGGGATGGATTCCACCGCGGATTGGATCTCCTGGTCAGGCTGCACCCGCTCATTCTGACGCATTTTCAAAAACTTCGCCAGCAATCAAATGCGCCGGGCACGCCTCCGCCGCCGGACGGCTCGTCGAAGTGCGATTATGCTGCCCGCATGCTGCGAACCCTCCTTCTGCCGATCCTCGTCTCCTGCGCCGCGGCCGGTTGCGCCGCCTCAACCCAGCCTTTCGCCGGCGCGCCGGCGTCGCGACTCACTCCTGCGCCGGCGGTCCAGCCCGACATCAACTCAAAGGTCGACAAGTGGCAGACCGTGGTCTACGCCAACCGGCGCCCCTCGGCTGATGTGGTCTTCTACGGACTCGCCGACTGGCGCGATGCCATCACTTCCGCCAAGACCGCGGGCGCCACGCAGACCAGCCTGATCTTTGTCTTCGACGGGCCGGCCCTGGTGGTGTCCCTCAACGACGCCGCCTTCAACCGCGTGATGGGCTCGAAGAACGGCAATCCTTGGAAGAGCCTGGTGACCGATTTGCAGAAGTCCGGCGCGCAGATCGAGGCGTGCGGCGGGCGCATGAAGGAGCTGGGCGTCGGCAACGCCGACCTGCTGCCGGGGGTGAAGGTCGACAACGACGGCTGGCTGCGCGTCATGGACCTGCAATCCAAGGGCTACGCCCTCTTTCAGACCTGATTTTTGCGGGCCTGGTCGGCGAGCTTGAAGATCGCCACCGCTTCGCGCAGCACGCTGATCGAGAGAATCAGCGACTGTGCGGCCTCGGAGAATTCCTTGGTCGCGTCGCGGGCCCGGCTGGCGTTCTGCGAAAGTCCATCCATGCTTTGGCGGATCTGCTCGGCCCCCTGCACCTGGCTCTGCATGCCCGTGGTCACCTCACCGAACTGACCGCCGATCTCACCCACTCCCTGGATGACGCCGGCGAGCCGCTGGCCGATCGAGCTCACCTGTCCCACGCCGCGGCGCACCTGATCGGCGAAGCGGTCCATTTCCATCACGCCGCCCGAAACCGCGGTCTGCATCTGCTCGACGGTGCGCTCGATGTCCAGCGTCGCCGAGGCGGTCTGGTCGGCGAGGCGGCGGATCTCGCGTGCCACCACCAGGAATCCCTTGCCGCTTTCACCGGCCTTCTCCGCCTCGATCGCCGCGTTCACTGAGAGCAGGTTGGTCTGGTCGGCGACCTTGGTGATCGCGACCACGATGGCGTTGATGTTGCTGGCCTTGTCGTTGATCGCGGCCAGTCGGCCGGAGATTTCACCGGTGGCCTTGGCCAGCGCGTCCATGGTCACGCCCATCGACTTGAGATCGGTCCGGCCTTCGTTGGCCAGGCGCGACGACTCCTTGGCGCTGGCGGAGACCCCCTCCATGGTGCGGAAGAGCTCGGCGCCGGTGGTGGAAATCTGGCGGATCGCCGCCGCAATCTCGCTGGAACTGGCGCCGAAGGACTGGGCCACCTCGTCCTGCTGGTGGCTGGCGGCGGTCATCTGGTTGGCGGTGCCGGTGATGGCGATGGTCGCCTCGCGCACCTTGCCCACCAGGCCGGCCAGACGCTGTCCCATCTCGTCCATGGTCTGCAGGAGTTTTCCCGACTCGTCGAGATTGGAGGGATCCGCGAAGCTGCGGCTCAAATCGCCCTGGGCCACGATCGAGGCGGCTTGCACGCCCTTTCGAATCCTGCCCGCCAGCCGCATGGCCAGACGCACCAACAGAATGGTGACCAACACGATGGAGGCCACGGCGATGGAGCCGCTCACCATGGCGAAATTGAAAATTCTGCCCTGAATCTCTCCAGCGGGAATCTCCACCAGGACCGTCCAGCCACCGGTCGGGATTTTTGCCGTCGCAAAAACAGTCTGGGACTTCGCGATGGGATCCTCCAGCCAGGCCGTGGCCGAGTCACTCCCTTTCAGCAACGGCGCCAGCACGGGTCCCCAAGGGGTTGACGCGACTTCCTGGGTCTTCAGTTGCGACAAATCCGCGATCGCGCGTCCCTGGCCATCCAGCGGTGCGACCGCCGCGATGAATTTCCCGCCTGCCGAAACCATGAAGATGTTGTTTCCCGTGCGCGTGGCCAGGGTTTGCAGGTAGCTTTCAATCTGGATCAGCGAGCGGTCCACCCCCGCATTCCCCGCAAATTTCCCGTCGATGACAATGGGAACCGTGCACTCGGTCATCATGACGCCTTCGTAGGTGTAGGGCTCCGTGATCGTGGGCGCGCGGCTCTTGTGGTCCCGCCAATTGCGCAGCGGTCCCTGATTCCACATGTTCTCGAATTCATTGAGGGACTTCAGCGAAATTTTGCCGCCCTGCTGGAGGTCGCGGTACCAGTAGGGAATGAAGCGGCCCTTGGGATCCAATGCGGCGGAGGGCAATTCAATGTTCGCTCGCACGGCACCCGCGTAGGAGGCGTCCTTGCCATCGGCGTTGGGTTCGTAACAGAACCAGCAGCCGTTGACCCGTGAGGAATTCTCCATGACTTGGCGGGCAAATTCCAGGCTCTCCTCACGTTTCCCGAACAATCCGCGTTCCGCGGCGCTGGCCATGGTCTGAGCGGTCATCACGGTCGCCTGGTTTCGCGACTCATAATTCGCGGCAATCATTTCCGCATCGACCAGCGCCTCCTCCTCGCTCAGCTGTCCCAGCAGCGTCTCAAGGCGGCTGCGATTGATGACCACCACCGCCAGAGAGATGAGCAGGAAGGGCAGCACACCGTACAAAATGAATTGTCCGAGCAGGCTGTGCCGGAACCGAATCTTCATCGAGGAAGATTACCGCAGAAAGGAGAACGCTCCCGGCGAATCCCATGGCATGCGTGGGTGGGTCTGCGATTCGACTTGACGCCGAGCGGGCGGACGAATCGATGTGGCCCGCGGTGGCCTAGGCGACTTCCCGCTTGGCCGGATCGGTGCGCTGGGACATTTCCTTCAGCTCGATGCGAAGCTGCGAGGCCCGCTGCCGGGCCTCCTGCTCGCGCTTGCGCGCCGTCTCGACGCGCTCGGTCAGCTCCTGGTCCAGCTCCAGCTGGCGGCGCAGCGCGACGGTCTCCTGGTCGGCCAGCATCTGGTGCTCGGCCTGCACCAATTGGCGCTGCTGCTGGATCTGCTTGGCGGCGCTCTGCGCCTCGGCGAGGGACTTGCCCAGCTTGTCGATGGTCTGCGTCACCGAGGCGCCTTCGCGGACGGCCTGCTCCTCCAGCGCCATGGCCTCGAACTCCAGCTTCAAGGTCTTCTCCGCGGCGTCGACCGCCTGGCGCAGGCGCTCGCACGCCTCGCTGCGTTCGCGCAGCCGCTTCGCCTGCTCCTGTGCCATGGCCCGGCGGCGGTCCAGGTCGCGCTCCACCCGCTCCACTTCCTGCTCAAGGCGCGCGGCCTCGGCTTCGGCCAGTTCCGACTCCGCGATCAGCGCGTCCACGCGGGCCTGGGCCTCGGCGGCCTGCCGCTGCTTCTCCTGGCTCAGGGCGCCGGCCTCGCGCGCCTGCGCGAAGGCGGCCTCGGCCTGGGCGTCCGCCTCGCGAATGGCCTCGATTTCCTTGAAGAGTCGGCCGTTGGCGGCCTCCACCGCGTCGCGCTCGCGTCGGGCGCGGCGCTCCGCCTCGATGGCGGCGGTCCGCTCCCGGTCCGCCGAGGCGCGGGCCTCCATCTCGGCCGTCCGATCCTTCTCGAGCATGGAGATCGCCTGCGACAATTCTCCGCGGGCGACTCCGGCTTCGTCCCCCGCCGCCTTGGCGGTGGCCAGCAGCTCGTCGGCGCGGCGCATCGCCTCCACCGCCAGCTCCCGTTGTTTTTCCACGTTCTCAACCAGCTCGCGCTCGCGCGCGGTTGCCGCGTCCGCCCGCGCCGAGGCCTGCTCGGCCGCGACGCGCTCGATGTCCGCGCGGCGCAAAGCCTCCTCTGCGATGGCCCGCTGCTCGCCGGCCCTTCGCTGCGCGGCATCCGCCGCCTTTCGCTCCTCGTCGGCGCGCTGACGCGCCTCCTCCACGGTGGCCCGCTCGCGCTCGACGCGGTCGAGCATGGTCTGCACCATCGCCCGCTCCTTCAAGGCCTGCTCGGTCGCCACGCGCACCGCCTCCTCGAGCCGCGCCGCGCGGCTCTCCGATTCCCGTGCTGCTTGCTGGGCTCGCTCGGCGCGCTGCTGCGCCTCAAGCACGGATGCTCGGGTCGCCTCGGCGCGCTCATGCGCCTCCTGAGCCAGCCGCTGGTCGCGCTTCCAGCGCTCCTCGGCTTCCTGGGCCGCGGCGCGGTCGCTTTCGGCGGCCACCCTGATCTGGTCCGCGTGCGCCTTCGAGGCCGCCGCCGCTTGGCGGAACTCCTCGGCCTCCTGGGTCAGCCGCTGCGCCTCCTGCGCCGCCTTCTCGGCGGCGCCCTGCAACTGGCCCGCGTTTCCGCGGGATTGGACCGCCTGGCCGCGGGCCTGGTCCGCCGCGGTTCGCGCCGCGGTGGCCTGCTGATGGATCTTCTCGGCCTGGTCGATGCGCTCCTCGATCTCCGCGAGCGTCTTCTGGGAGCCCTGCCGGTCCTCCTCGGCCATCTGGATTTCCTTCTGCAGATGCGCGATCGAGACGGAGTGGGTCTCCTTCATCGACTCGAGCCGGCTCGCCCGCGCGGCCAGGGTGGCTTCCTGCTGCGCGAGCTGCTCGGCCAGCTTGCGCTCATGCTCCAGCCTTGCCTCCGCCTCGGCGCGGGCTTGCGCCTCGAGCCGCTGACGCTCCAGTTCCTGCCGCCGCGACAATTCCGCCGCCTCCTGCAGAGCCCGGTCGACGCGGATCTTCTCGCGCTGGCGGCGCGTCCGGGCGAGCTGGTCGCGCCACAAGCAGAGTTCGTTCTTGAAGGCCAGGATCTTGGCGTCGCTCTCGCCGCGCGACTTCATCGAGTCCAGGCGGAGCTGCAGCAGGCGGTCAAACGCGGCGTCATGGACGTCGCGCCAGCTCCGGCGGTAGAGGTCGAGCTCGATCGCGCTGGTGTCGAAGCGCTTGGCCAGAAGCTGCAGCGCGCCGGCGGCGTCATTCTGAAAGCGCCGCAGAATGTCCATCAGATCGGAGGGCACATCGGTCGAAAGGCGCAGCCGGCCGACGAGCTCGCCGACCTCCAGCACCACCGCGTGCTCCGCGTCGCTCAGCGCGCGACCGCCGCACATGCGCTTGGACTCCCAGGCGTCGAGATAGCCGTCCAGATTTTTGCTCGTGTTTGCCATGGGAGATCCAATCAACAATCGACGCGGCGAAGGCGCCGCATGAACCATTTTCGGCCGGATTGTCGATTTGCCTGCAAAAGTCCGGGAACGATCTCCGTCCTCCGTCCCTGGCCCCGAGCGAATCTCCGCTCAGAAGCCGATCGCGTTCCTCTGCCCCTGCTTGGTGACCGTCTCCTCGCCCTCCCAGACCGCAAGGCCGCTGTTGGTGTCGGTCAGGCTCATCTGGAAAATGAAGGAGGTCTGCTTGGTGTTTCCTTCGGCCACGCTGTTCTCAAGGATTTTCGCGGTCAGCGTGTAGTCGGTCAGCCGCGGCATCTCGTTGCTCTTGCCGCTCTGAAACTCGCGCATGTCCTTGGTGCCCTTGGCCATCGGGTCCTCGGGCTTGCCGTTGAGGCCCTCGGTGGTGCTCACCTGCACCTTGCCGGTCTGCAGCAGGGCGATGCGAATCTTCTTGATCAGCTCGTCGGTGTCGAACTGGTCGGAGGTGTCGTTGGTGATCCGGCTGATGCCCAGGATCGAAGGCTGATGAGCCGACTTCGCGAAGATTCCCGACTCGCTCATGCTCTGCACCAGCTTGTCGGCCGCAAGGTTGAAGTCCTGGATGTCCACCTTGTTGGTCGAAGTGATCACCTCATTGCCCCGCGAGTCGATGCGCCGCGCCGGCGTGCAGGCCGACAGCACGGTCAGGGTCGCGAGCGAGGCCAGGAGAGAGGCGCGGGACATGGTGTTCAGGGAGGTGTGCATCGAAGGAATCCTTGGGTGGGCGGGCTCACTGGGTGAGCGGAAGATTGGTGTCGAGCAGTTGCAGCTGCCACTGGGTCGAGGTCGGCGTCGGGCCGATGCTGCGGATCGTGATGGTCTCCTGCGGCATGATCCGCTGGGTCTGCCAGGCCTGGGCGGCGCCGGTGATGCGCATGCCGTTGGCGTCGAACCAGAGGAATCGGTAGGAGAAGCTCTGCGGATTCAACTGGTTGCTGAAGACCGCCACCTGCACGCGCTTCTGATCGCCGTTGACCACGTCCTCGCGCACGTCGGTGACATTGGCCTTGTAGTTGAGCCATCCGTTGGTCACGACCTGCTGGAATCCCTTGGTGCCCGGGCCGCCGCCCGAATCCGGCGTCATCGTGTTCATCGTGTTGCACGCGGCGAGCGCGAGGACAAGGGCGACGCTTTGGATCAGTCGAGGCATGGCAGCAGTTCTCCTTGAAGGCAAGAATAGTTCATCCCGGGTTTGGAATTGGAAAGACCAGCACCGCGGGCTGCGTTCCCGCCGCCACGCTGCGCACGCGGATGACCGTTGCCGGGCCCGCCGGAATCGCGATGGGGCCGATCGCGCGGCCGTCGGAGAGGGTCAGCGAGATCGCGCCAGACTCGGGCCGGTCCACCCGGGCCCACAGCACCCGCTTGGGCAGGGTCAGCCAGCAGCGCAGATCCGCGGAATTGAGGGCGGCCTGGTAGATGGCGCCGGAGATCGCCCCCCAATCCCCCAGGCTCTGCTGCAACCCGTAGGTCGCCGCCGCCTTGCTGGCGCTGGAGACCAGGGTGGCGATGATGATCCCCGGCAGGCGCTGATTGAAATCCTGCGCGACGACGGCGTCCATGTCCGTGAGCAGCGCCGATCCGGCCGTGGCGCCGGCGCCCTCCACCGTGAAAAAAGTCACCGAGGGCTCATCGTGGAACTCAAGCAGCGGAAAGGCGGCGCCGACGTAGGGCACCTCCTGGATAAAGAGCGGAATGTCGATGCGCAGTTCCTTGAGCGACGGGCCGCGGCCCGCCTCGACGAAGATGAAGATGCTCTGCGTCGGAGTCTTCCCCTCCGCCGCCTCCCCGGCCAGGGCGACATCGCGCAGCGCGACCTCGCTCGTCGGCGGCGGCAGCATCTCGGCGACGCGCTTGAAGGCGACCCGCGCCTGCTCGAAGCTTCCGGTGGCGAAGCGGTTCACGCCGCGCAGGTAGGTGGCGTAGGGAATCTCGTAGTTCGAGTAGCCGCGCATCTCGCGGATGGTTCCGTAGTAGAAGTTCATCTGGGCCTGGAAGCCGGAGTCCTGGAGGGTTTTCTCCGCGTCGTATCCATTTTTCCGGCCCGCCTCCTCGAAGGCCTTCGTCTCGCTGTCGATGCGCGACTGATGCCGGGCCACAAAATCCTCCTGCCACTTCTGTGCCCGGCGCAACTCCACCTGCGCCTTGTCCGACCGACCCAGCGCGTAGTAATTGAGCGCTTGGTAGGTGTTGAGCATGATCCGGTCCACGCCGGTACCCCGGTAGGTTCGGATGGTTTGATTGGTCAGCGCGGCGGCGACCTCCTCAGTGACCTTGGCCTCTGGTTCCTCGTCCAGGTAGGGCGAGACCTCGTTCCACACCGATTGAAAAGTCGCCAGGCTCTGCGAGTACTGCCCCGCGTCCTGCTGGATGGCTCCGCCCTCCAGGTTGTAGATGACCCCGTTGATCGGCGCGTCGGACGTGCCGTCGCCATTGGAGTCCTGCAGGGAGTATTCATTGAGCAGCGGCGCAATCTCGTTGGCGGCCTCGGAAAATTGTCCCTGATCAAACAACTGCATCGTCGGCCGCATCTTGGCGTCGTAGCCGCAACCTGCGGCCAGCATGACAAGCATGGACACGCCGCCAGCGCGGAGGGCTGTTTGCAGCGAGCCGGAATCGCGATCAGGAAGCGACATGGCTCGTCGGGACTTTTGGGGCGGCCGGCGCCTAGGGAATGATCTGTCCACCGTAGATGCCGGGATAGATCGTCACGGGGGCCTGCGTGGTGTTCACCTTGTAGTCCACCGAGAACTTCGAGTTGCGCAGATATTCCGCGAAGGCCTTCATCTGCTCCACCTGGGCGTCGGTCAGCTGCTGCTTTTCCTTCGTGTTCTGCAGGAACGCGGTGTTGGCCAGCCAGCGCTCATAGCCGGGCTCGTCCAGTTGCATCGGGACGACCAGCTCGGTGGTCCCGCCCGCGCGAATGTTGATCGTCTTCTCCCAGGTCTTGAACCCCGCGCGACTCACCGCGACCTTGTGCAGCCCGGAGTTCGCGGGCAATGCCGCGAGATTCGGCGTCGGCACGGAGCCGACCACCACGCCATCGATCTCGACGACCGCGGAGAGCTGTGATGGCTGGACATGCATCGAGTTGCCAGTGAATTCGAAGCGGCCGGCGTCGTTTTTCACGAGCTCGGGCACGGTGAGATCCTGCATGGTGCAGGTGACCGACAATCCGCCGGTGGCACTCTCGCTCGGAGCGCCCACCTGGTTCTGTCCGCACTTGGCCAGCAGCTGCCGGCACATGCCCGCCGAGACTTGCTTGAAGAGCGGCCCGGTGAGCGTGAGCTGCGTGTTGAGATTGGGCGTGTTGCGGTAGGTCTCCTCGCCGGCGGCCTCGCCGGAGACGAACATCCTGCCGGTCGCCGCGTCGAGAATCTTGTAGGTCGCGGTGAGCGTGTAGGTCACGTTCTCCGTCTTGACGCCGAGGCGCTCGTCCTGGAAGTTCTTGACGTTGTTGTCCAGCGAGGTCAGCGATCCGATCAGCACGTACTGGCAGCCCAGGTTGCCCGCCAACGCCGTGGCCGAGGATTGATCCGAGAGCAGCTTGTCCAGGTCCTCGTAGCGCTCCGCGCCGCCCTTGAGCACCTCGATCACGTCGCGCGCGGTCTTGGCCTCGCCGGTGGGCGTGCCCTGGGTTCCCTGGTTGGGTCCCGTCGCCGCCAGCTTGGAGAGGCTGTTGATGACGTCCTCGCGCGAAATGATCCGGAAGCAGGCGCCCTCGAGACGCGCCACCATCAAGTCCTCGAGAATGGAGACCTTGTCGACGGCGATGTCCTTGCAGCGGTTCGTGATGAAGATCGCGGCGGTGTATGGCGTGGCCGCTGGAGCCGAAGCTCCCCCACTCTGCAGCGTCGGCGTCGCGGCGCCAGGGGACATGGTCGGCGTCGGAGCGGCCGGGACCATTGAGCCCGCGGCGCGTGATTCACTTTTCATCGACGCACCGCCCGGCGCATTGGCCGGACACGCCGTCTGGTTGGAGAGCCGGGCCACGCAACCGACGTCGATTCCCAGATCGGATCCGCACACGGTTCCCTTGGAAAACTTCGACTGGACCTCGGTGATGCGGATCCATCCGATGCTGACCTCCTCGCGGCCGAGCACTTCGCGCGTGTCGGGATCGACGAGCTCCTTGCCCTGGGCCGAGACCTGCCAGATCTGATCGGCCTTCACTCCCGTGCCATCGCCGCGGTTGATGGTGGCGACGCCGTCGGTCAGGGCGAGAATCTTCGCCGGAAAAAGCACGTCCATCATGCGGTTGGCGATCTTTGAGGACATCATGGCGGCCAGATCCACGATGGCCTGCTCGGTCAGGCTCGCGCCCTTCTCGCTGGTGAGGTACTCCGGGTTGCGGACAAAATCGGAGTTGTCGATGCGAAGGCTGGCGGATTCAAGCAGCTTCCCTGTGTTCGATTCATACATCTTGGCGACGCACATCAGGCTCACGATGCGCTTGGTCGCCTTCTTGCCGATGCCCTCGAACTCCGCGGTCTGGACATTGTCCTGGAAGTCGGTGATTGAGGCGACCACCATGTAGCGGGCGCCCGCGAGCTTGCCCGCCTTCGCCACGTTCGGGTCGCCGGCGTCGGCGTTTCCACTGGCGCCCAGGTCCTGCTCCTTGATCAGATCGCCCAGGTCGCTCCGCGCCACCACGTCAAACTTGCGAGTCTCCTGGAAGGCCGGGACCAGCTGCGCGTCGAGCGCCTCGGTCACGCGCCCCAGCTCGTTGATCTGCCCGCGATCGGTCAGCGTGCGCGTGGTTGCCGCCGTGACTTTCACGGCGCCGACCGCCAGGGAAAGCTTCCCGCCCGCCGGCGTTGCGGATTCCGCGGGAACCTGCGCCCGGGCCGCCGCGCCACAGAGCAAAACGCAGGAAAAAACCAGCTTGAAGAACGCGGAACCCGCGGCGCGTGAATTGATCATGAGCAAAACCCTTTCAGACAAAAGGCTACCACAAAGCTTCGAAAGCCGAAGTTATAAGACCCCGGCGATGAGATATGAATTAGCATTTTTTAAAATTCGCTTCGATCCTGAAAAAACCGGGCTACTTTGAGATACAGAGTCCGTGACCCCCGGTTCGTTGCGCTTGTTTTTGAAAAGGATTTATGCGCCATACCCGAAATCATGCCGCCGCCTGTCTTGTGTTTTTCCCGGCGTGGATTTCGTCTTTTGCACTCGCCGGCGGCGGCGAATCGTTCGGCGACATTCCAATGATCTGGTCCGATGTTGCGGTGGGAGCCATGTCCGGCGCGCAGCACGGCATGCCGCAGGAGGAGCGCCTCGCCTGGTATTCGCTCGTGCAAGCGCCCGAGGCCTCGTGGCTCCGCCTGGAATTCGGCGAAGGCTCGACCCTGGCCCGGGCGATGAGCGGCGCCCAGACCGACAGCTACATCCGCATCACCAGCCTGCTCGACGGCGCGGAGCAGATCCTCACCGCCGAAAGCCTTGAGCAGTGGCACAACACCAGCGCCTACTTCAACGGCGACGCCGTCATTGTCGAGTTGATCACGGGCAAGGGCGACGCCCTGAGCCAGATTTCCATCGCCACCGCGCAGGTGGGCGAGGAACCCGTCGTCATCATGAAATCGCAGTGCGGCGGCGTCGACGACCGGATCGCCTCGACCGATCCCCGCGTCTGCCGGATCACCTCGGTGGGCTGCACGGGCTGGATGATCAACGACGCGAACCACATGTTCCTCTCGGCAGGCCACTGCCCCGCCGATCCCGGATTCTCCGTGGCGCAGTTTCATGTTCCGCTTTCGCTGGGCAACGGCTCGGTCGTGAATCCGCCGCCGGAGGACCAGTACGCCATTGACGCGTCGAGCATCCAGTACGCCAACGGCGGCATCGGCAACGACTGGTGTTACTTCGGTGTGTTTCCGAATTCGAACACCGGTCTGACCCCCTTTCAAAAGCAGCAGGCCTCCTTCATCTGCGCGGCCCCGCCCCCCGTCGCCGACGTCACGCTGCGCATCACGGGCTTCGGCCTCGACATCGGCAACGCGAGTCAGACCAACCAGACCAGCACCGGCCCCTTCACCAACAACCCCGGCACGACGCTGCAGTACGCGGTCGACACGATGGGCGGCAACTCCGGATCGCCGGTGATCGTCGAGGGCCAGGGCGTGGCGATCGGCATCCACACGCACGCGGGGTGCTCCTTCGGCGGCGGCGCCAACAACGGCACCAGCTACAGCCGCGCCGGACTGCAGGCCGCGCTCGCCAGCCCGAAGGGCGTGTGCAAGGCGATGGGCTTCGACTTTCCCAATGGCCTCCCCGTGAATCTGAACAGCGCCGGCGGCGAGGAGATCCTGGTGACCTTCACCTCGCCCTCGGGAGCCTCAGCGCCGGCAGCCCCCAAGATGATGTGGAAGTACGAGGGCGACGCGGCTTCCTCGACGATCAACGGCGTCCTGGTCTCGGGCACCACCTACAGTTTCACCACCCCCGGCTTCAACTGCGGCTCGCGCGTTCTCTACGGCTTCTCGGCGCGGATGGGCGCGTCCGGCGGCATGGGCACCTGGCCCGCGGCGATGCCGCAGCAGTGGCTCTCCGCGGACACCTCCTCCATCAATCTGGTCATGTGGGCGGACAATTTTGAGTCCAACCTCTCCTGGACGGCTGACGCGTCGGGCGCCACCTCCGGTCTCTGGACTCGCGCCGCCCCCAACGGCGGCGGATTCCACGGCGATCCGCTGATCGACGCGGATGGCAGCGGCGAGTGCTTCGTCACTGGCAACATCGAGGGCAACAGCGTGGCGGATGGCAGCGTGACCCTGACCAGCCCGGCGCTGGACGCCTCCACGGCGCTCAACGCCCATCTGAGCTACTCCTTCTGGTTCGACAACACCACCGGCGCGAATCCGAACCAGGGCTCCATGGTGATCGAGATCTCCGAGGATGATGGCCAGAACTGGGCCAATGTCGAGACGGTCTCGCCCGCGGACACCGGCGTGGGATGGGTGCACCGCCTGCTCCATGTCAGCGACTTCGTCAATCCCTCATCCACGCTGCGACTCCGCTTCACGGCGACCAACACCGATCCCGACTGCGTTGTGGAAGCCGGCGTCGACGGCGTGCGTCTGCTCGCCGAGGGCGGCCTGGGATGGTGCGGCTTGCAGGGCGATTTCAACAATGATGGCGTGGTGGACTCCGGCGACCTCGGCATTCTTCTCCTGCAATACGAGATCGGCGGCCTGACCGACCTGGACGGCGACGGCACCACGGATTCCGCCGACGTCGGCCTGCTGCTGCTGATGTTCTCCTGATCCCTGCGCCACCGCGTGAGGCGCATCAACTACGATTCGTCGATGCATGACGCGCCGCGGCATTCGACCCCTCTCGCCTCCGCCAGCGCCCTGGTGTGCATCGGCATCGCGGGCACGTCGTTGCGGCCGGAGGAGGCCGCTCTGCTGGCCGGCGGCGTCCGAAGCGTGGTGCTCTTCACCCGCAACTACAGCGACGCGGCGCAACTCGCCCATCTGTGCATGACGATCCGCGAGGCGGCGGGTCGAAGCGTTCTGATCTGCGTCGACCAGGAAGGTGGCCGCGTACAGCGCTTCCGCGGCGCGCCATTTCCCGACCAGGCCGAGGCGCGGGCGCTGGGCGCGCTCGGGGCCGAGGCGGTGGCGCTGGCAAGCGCGGACACCGCGACGGCGCTTCGGACCTGCGGCATCAACATGAACCTGGCGCCTGTGCTCGATGTCGACAGCAATCCGAACAATCCCGTGATCGGCAACCGCTCCTTCGGCCGCGATCCCGCCATCGTGGCGGAGCTCGGCGCCGCCTGCGTCAGGGCGATGCAGCGCTGCGGCGTGGCCGCGTGCGGCAAGCATTTTCCGGGCCACGGCGACACCGATGTGGACAGCCACCTGGCCCTGCCGAGCCTGGCGCACGCGCTACCGCGCCTGGAGCAGCTCGAGCTGGTTCCCTTTCGCGCCGCCATCGCGGCAAAGGTCGCCGCGATCATGACGGCGCACGTCGTCCTCGAGGCGATCGATCCCGGCGTGCCCGCGACGCTCAGCGCCACGGTGATCGAGGGGATGCTGCGCAAGACTTTGGGCTATGACGGCTTGATTTTGACGGACGACTTCGACATGAAGGCCATCGCCGACCGCTTCGAGAGCGGCGCGGCGGCGGTGCGCTCCATCGAGGCGGGCTGCGATCTGGTGCTGGCGTGCCGTGACATCGCCACACAGCGCCGCGTCATCGAGGCGCTGAGCGACGCGATCGCCGATGGCCGATTGCCGAAGGAGCGTGTCGCGCGGTCCCACCGGCGCCTGGAGCAGGTGCTGGGTGCCTACCCCTCGCTCGCTCCCGACGCCGCGGCACGAACCGCCTGAACCAACGCGCGGCCGATCGCAACGAAATCCGCGATCACCTCACGCCGTGCGCCGCGGCGGCACGAAGACGTTTGCGGCGAGGAGCCCGGCCACCAGCGAGCCGGCGACGACCAGCGCCGCGATCGCCCAGTCCGCTCCGCTGGCCGCGTCATTTTGAAAGAGCGAAGTCGCGCCGCGCATGCCCAGGGAGCCGGGCACCAGCGGGATCAATCCCGGCGCGCTCACCACGATGGCCGACCGCTTGGTGATGTGGCTGAAGATGTTTCCGGCCAGGCCCAGCACGAAGGCGCCAATGCAGACGCCCAGTTGCGGGCCGACCAGCACGGCGCCGAAGCGCGCCCCGTAGAGCCCCAGAAGCACGGCGCCCAGAATGATCAGGATGTCGCGGATCCGCGCCTGCAGGATCACGATCATCGCCAGCGAGATGAGTCCGGCCGCGGGAAGGAGCGTCCATGGAAAGAGCGGCTCGCTGACCGCCTGCGCAACGGGCGGCAGATGCTGCAGGATGCGATCGCCGATCGCGATGCCGAACCCCAGCGCCAACAGCGTCATCGCCGCGCCGACGAACCGGCTTCCGCCGCTGGCCAGGTTGCGGGTGGCGACCTCGGTGAGCGACGTGGTCAGCGTGTATCCCGGCAGCAGCGCCACCACGCCGGCGATCACCACGATGTTGGTCGCCAGCGGCGGAAAGAGCCAGGCGAGCAGCCACGCCCCCACCACCGAGACGATCCCCGCCACGAAGTCCGCCACCGCGGCGCGGTCGCGCCACAAGTTGGAGAGCACCACGAGACAACCGACGAGCGTTCCCAGAATGGCGCCCGCCACGACCTCGCGGAAGCCGCCGGTCATGAAACGCGCCGCCGCCCCCGCGGAGAGTCCGTAGGCGAGCATCTGCCAGATTGGGCCGAAGTCGGGCGGCCGCTGGTTCAGTTCGCGGAAGGCCTGGCTGCCCTGGGCACAGGTCATGTCGCCTTCGAGCACGCGGCGCTGGATCCGGTGCACCTCGTCGCGGCGCCCCAATTGGATCGAACCGGGATCGACGCGCAGATGGAAGGCGCGCTGCCGGTCGAGCGGGCCGATGGAGATCACGAGGTAGGTGGGCAGGCTGAAGATCTGCGCCGCCAGGCCGAGGCGGGCGCCGGTCCGCACCATCTCCGCCTCGAGCACGTGGGCGGGCGCCCCGAAATGGTGCAAGCTCTGCGCGCACTCCACCAGGAAGATCTCCGCGTCCGACTTCCCGTCCACGATCGGCTTGGGAGCCTCGACTTGGATGGCGTCGTGCGTCATGACTTCGCTTGCGGCTGCTGGCAACTCAGGCAGTGCAGGCTTCCGAGTCCGACCACGAGCGAGCGGGCCATCACGGGCTGGGCGCGGAATCCGGTCGCGTTCTCCAGCATGCGGCAGGCGACGTCGTCGCTGGGACCGCCGAAGGCCGGCACGAAGATCACGCCATTGGCGAAGAGGAAGTTGGCGTGGCTCGCCGGCAGCATGCGCCGCCCGCCGGGGCCGAAGCGATCCGCCGGAAAATCGTAGTGCAGGGGCTGCGGCGCCGGGATCTCCAGCAGCTCGAAGCGCTGGCGCTGCTCGTCGCGGGCGAGCTCCAGCGCCTTCCAGTTCGCCTCGAGCATGGCGTGGTCGGGATGGCCGGCTTCAGTGCGCACCGCAGCGATCGCGTCGCGGCGGACGAAGCGCGTGACATCGTCCACGTGGCCGTCGGTGTCATCGCCCTCGATGCCGCCGGGCAGCCAGACGATGTTGGTGACGCCCAGGGCGTCGCGCAGTTGCTGCTCGATGTCCGCGGT
This sequence comes from Planctomycetota bacterium, assembly GCA_021414025.1. Taxonomy (NCBI): domain Bacteria; kingdom Pseudomonadati; phylum Planctomycetota; species Planctomycetota bacterium. Next base: position 20,876 of record JAIOPG010000003.1, read on the forward strand.
CTTGCTCCCCGGATTGCGGTTCTGATTCTCGAGGCATTGCCGCGTGGTCAGCAGGGTGCCGGCGCCGTTGCTGTCGATGCTGCCGCCCTCCAGGACGAAGGGATGGCGCCACATCGGCAGGCCCAGCTCGCGCTGCATCGCGTCGGGCACGGCGTCGTCGAGCGATCGCGTCTCGTACTTGCCGCCCCATCCGTTGAAGACAAAGGAATGGGCGGCGACCCGCCCGACCTTGTCCTTCACGAAGACCGGGCCGAAGTCGCGGATCCAGGAATCGTTGGTCTTGATCCCAAGCTCGTCGGTCGTGCGGACGCGCACCACCTTCTCCATGGCTGACTTCCACGCTTCCCACTCCGCCTGCGCCTGATCAAGACAGCCTGGCCAAGTCTCCTCGTTGTGGGGACGGACAAGCCAGACTGCTTCAAGGGGCGACCACTCCGCGGGCATTGTGAAACCCTGGCTGGCCGCGGAGCGCTCCGGATCGACCGGAGGAGCCGGCGCCGGATTCATGAGTCGCCACCGTCAAGGAATCGCTGCGTCAATCCTGCGTAGGCGTCCACGCGCCGGTCGCGCAGGAAGGGCCAGCCGCGGCGGAGCTCCTCGATGCGACCGAGATCGCACTCGCCGATGAGCACCTCCTCCTTGTCCTCGCTGCCTTCGCAGAGAACCTCGCCGCCCGGATCGATCAGCAGGCTTCCGCCCCAGAATTTCAGGTCGTCCTCGGTGCCCACACGGTTCACCGCGGCGACGAAGACGCCATTGGCGATCGCGTGGGAGCGATGCATCAGCTTCCACGCCTCCTTCTGCTGCTTGGCGTCGCCGGGCGTTTCGCCATGCCACCATCCGATCGCGGTGGGATAGAAAATGATTTCCGCGCCCTTGAGCGCAGTCAGCCGCGCCGCCTCGGGATACCACTGATCCCAGCAGACCAGCATGCCGATGGACGCGTCGCGGCCGCGGACCGCCTGCCATCCCAGGTCGCCCGGCGTGAAGTAGAACTTCTCGAAGAAGCGCGGATCCTCCGGAATGTGCATCTTGCGGTACTTCCCCAGGATGTTGCCCGTGGGGTCCAGAAGCACCGCGGTGTTGTGATAGAGACCCGGCGCGCGGCGCTCGTAGAGGGAACCCACGATCTCCACCTGCAGTTCCTTGGCGAGCCGCCCCAGGAATCCTGTGGTCGGGCCGGGGATCGGCTCGGCCAGGTCCATGCGCGACGCGTCCTCGACCTGGCAGAAATAGGGCCCGGCGAAGAGTTCCTGCGTGCAGATGATCCTGGCGCCGCGCTCCTTCGCCTCGCGCGCCATCCGCTCGACGCGCTTGAGGACCGAGTCGCGGGGCTCGCTCGGCGGCGCCGCGTGCTGCAACAGGGCGATGGGGATCTTTCGTGGCATGTCGCTCCTTGAATGGCCGCGAGTGTAGCCAGCGGGACGATTCATCCGATAGGACGGGCATGAGTCGATGGTGGCTAGTCGTGAACGCGGCCGCCGGCGCGTGGCTCGTGGCGATCGGCGCCTACCAGTTCGGCATCCTGACGCAGGTCTGGATCAACGATGCGGACAGTTGGCTCCGCCCCGCCAGTTGCTGCATCGCCGCGGTCAGCGCCTTCCTTGCCGCGAAAAATCAAAGTCCGATCTGGTGCGGCATCCTCGCGGCGCTGGTGGTCCTGCTCAATCCACTGGCGCCGACGCAATGGCCCAGGGGTTGGGAGCGGCCCTTCGACTTGGCCGCCGGATCTCTGTTGCTGGCCTTCAGCGTGCGCTGGTGGAAATGATGCATCGCCCCGGCTACTCGCCGGGCTTGGCCGGGGACGTCGGCGCGGCGCCGGCGTCCAGCTTGTAGAGCAGCGCGCCGCCGGGCTCGATGCCGAGGCGCTCGTTGCGGATGCGACCGACGGCGACCCATGGCCATTGCATCGCGATGGCGGATCCGAACGAATTGGGAGAGACGAAAACCTTGGGGGCCAGCCGCCACTTCTCCTGCCAGCCGTTCTCGCCCTTCTCAAAGACGTAGGCGCGGCCGTTGGTGTCGCTGCCCTCCACCGCCGTCGCGTCGCCGACGATGATCCGTCCCTGGTCGATCGCCATCGCGAAGCCATAACCCTTGCCCTTGGTCACGCCGGCGCCGGGTTGGAGCGCGCCCTCGGATTCCCAATGGCCATTGACGCGGCGCAGCACACTCACGTCGATCTCGTCGTCGCGGTTGTAGGGATTGACCGAGCGCACCGCGAGCAGGTCGCCCTTCATGGCGATGTTGACGCCGAAACCCTGGTAGGGGCTCAGGCCGAAGTTCTGGATCTCCTGCTCGAGCTTCCAGCCCTCGGGACCCTTGCGGTAGACGCACACCATCGCCGGCTCCAGGCTGGTGCGCACCTTGTCCGTCGTGAAGGGAAGCAGTCCCATGGGGTTGGCGACCGCCAGCGTGTCGCCGTCCAGGGCGATCGAGATGCCGAACCACCAGGGCGTGCGCTCGGCGTCGCGCCGGATCGCGCCCTCGGCCTTCCACCCCTCGGGCGTGCGGACGAAGATGAAGACGCGGGGATTGGTCGAGAAGTCCTCGTCCTTCTGGTTGGGGCGCGAGCTCACCTCGCTCACCGCCAGCAGATTGCCGCTCAGGGCCATCGCGGCGCCGAAGTTCATCACCTTCTCGTTCGCCGGCGCCTTGATGGAGCCGGACTGCTTCCATGCTTCGCGCCCTTCCGCCGGCGCGTAGGAGATGATCTCGCTTGACTTGGTCTTGCGCACGATGTTGGTCAGCAGGAACTCGGGGTCGCCCAGGATCCGCTGGATGGCGAACTCCTCCGGCGCCATCGCCTGCACCTGCACCATCTCGGAGATCGAGGTCCACTTCCCATCCTTGATCGCGAAGGTGAAGATCTGTCCCTCGGCGCCGCCGCGGCGCGACAGCACCGCGCCGCTGATCACCAGCCGGTCGCCGGCGAAGGCCAGCACGTTGCCGAACGCGGGCGAGACGGTCGGACCCGGCGCCTCGACGACCTGCGTCTCCTTGGTGACCGGAACCGCGGGGCCCTTGGGCTTCGAGGGCGGACGACGTGGCGTCACGCCATCGCCGGTCTTCGTCGCGGGCGGCACGGCGGCAGCGTCGGGTTTCACCGGCAGCGTCTGGCAGCAGACGAGCAGGGAGAGAATCAGTGCGGTCATCGGAGGAATCCTTATGGAAAAGTTCATCAGGCTTTGAAGTTCATGATTCGAAGATCGGCACGGCCGGCAAACCTACCGCCGCGCCCGCAGCGAGGCCGCCGCGGTGACCACCTCGGCGACCAGCGCCGTGTCCTCGGGCAGATTGTGCTTTCCATAGGCATCGCAGGGCGGGATGATTCGCACGCCGATGGCGTGGAGTTCGCCCAGGGCCTTGACCAGAATCGAATTGTGCATGGAACCATGCATGGTTGGCGCCACCAGGACCTTCGCCCGGCCCTGTTCCATCCGCCCGATGGCCGAGGCGAGCGTCGCCCCGACGGCGCCCTCGGCAATGCCGTGGGCCATGCGGCCGATGGTGGCCGCAGTGGCGGGCGCCACCAGGTAGACGTCGAAGGGTGCGTCATCGGAAAGATGCTCCGAATCCGCCGTGAGTCGCGCGATCACCGGATGCGTGGTGCTCCACGCCAGCGCCTCCTCGGCCACGAAGCGAAGCGACTCCTCGGTGCAGAACGCGGTCACCGAGGCGCCCTGTCGGCGGAGGGCGCGGGCCAGCATCGGCGTGCGCATCGCGGCGATTCCGCCCGTCACCAGCAGCGCCACGCGCACGCCGTCCAGCGCGTCGCTCTCCCGGACGATCTCGCGGTCGCCCAAGTCGCTCGGCGTGGGAGGTGGAAAGTCGAATGATTCCATCGGGTCATTCTAACGCGGTCGGCGCGGAGTCCGGACGCGCCGCAATTCCCATTCGGCGCCGATGCCGCATCCGTTCGCCGCTATCTTCGGGCCATGTGCGGCACCCGGCCCTCCCATGACGGTGATCATGCCCAGAGCGCGCCGGACTCCGGCGCCTGGTGGCGCGGCGAGCTGATGGTGCCGATCGTCGCGGGCCTGTTCCTTCTGCTCGCGTGGATCATGCACCATGAATGGATTCCGTCGAACCGCGCCATCTTCTGGGGCTGCCTTGGCGTGGTCTACCTGGTGGCGGGGTGGAACGCCTTTCTCGCCGGGCTTCGGCTGATGCTCAAGGGCCGGCTCGACGTCGATTTTCTCATGGTGGTCGCGGCGCTCGCGGCGGCCTGGATCGGCGAGGGAGTCGACGGCGGGCTGCTGCTCTTCCTGTTCTCGCTGGGCAACGCGCTGGAGCACTACGCCATGGGCCAGTCGCGCAAGGCGATCCGCGCCCTGGGCAAGCTGGCCCCCCGCTTTGCCAAGGTGAAGCGCGGCGATCAGGAAGTCGAGGCGCCCATCGAGGAGCTGGTGGTCGGCGACGTGGTCGTGGTACGGCCCGGCGAGCGCCTGCCCGCCGACGGAGTCATCCTGGCGGGAAGCGGCAGCATTGATCAAAGCCCGATCACCGGCGAAAGCGTTCCGGTCGACAAGGATGTGGACGATGAGGTCTTCGCCGGAACCGTCAATGGCGACGGGAGCCTGGAGATCCGAGTCTCGCGTCCGAGCACGGAGTCGACGATGGCGCGCATGATCCTGCTGGTGGAGGATGCGCAGCATCAGAAGGGGCGCACGCAGCGCGCCGCCGAGGCCTTTACCCGCGTCTATGTTCCCTGCGTCGTGGCGGGCACCATCGCGGCGATCTTCGTGCCGTCGCAGCTCGGCTGGCTGCCCTTCGACCAATCGCTGCTGCGGGCCATCGCCATGCTGGTCGGCGCCAGTCCCTGCGCGCTGGCGATCAGCACTCCCGCCGCGGTCCTCTCCGGCGTCGCCCGCGCCGCCCGCTCCGGCGTGCTGATCAAGGGCGGCCTGCACCTCGAGGGGCTGGCGACCATCCGCGCCATTGCCATGGACAAGACCGGCACGCTGACCAATGGGCGCCCGCAAATCGTGGGCGTGTTCCTGGCCGAGGGCGTCGACGAGCGGCGGCTTCTGGAGGCGGCCTCCGCGATCGAGCAGCGCAGCGAGCATCCGATCGCCAAGGCCATCGTGCGCGCCGCCGAGGCGAAGCAGATCCGCGTGGCGCCCGCGGAGAACGTGGCCGCGATCAAGGGCAAGGGCGTCTCCGGAAGCGTCGCCGGCCGCGTGATCCAGGTCGGCTCGGCGCGGCTGATGCTTGAGCAGGGCGCGGCGCTTCCGGAGGCGATGAAGTCCGAGCTGGCGCGGCACGACACCGAGGGCCACACAGTGGTCGTCCTGAGCCTCGAGGAGAAGGTCCTGGGGTTCATCGCGCTGGCCGACCGTCCGCGGGCCGAGGCCGCCGAGGCCATCCGCCTTCTGCACGAGCTGCAGGTGCGACCCATCGTCATGCTCACCGGCGACCGCAAGGGAGTTGCCCAGGCCATTGCCCGCGACGTGGGCGTGGACGAGGTCGAGGCGGAGCTGCTGCCCGAGGACAAGATCAACCGCGTGAAGGCGCTGCTCGACAAGCACCATGCCATTGCCATGGTGGGCGACGGGGTGAACGACGCGCCGGCGCTGGCGATGGCCACGGTCGGCATCGCGATGGGACGCGGCGGCACCGATGTGGCGCTGGAGGCTGCGGACATCGCCCTGATGGCGGACGACCTGCAGCGCATCCCCTTCGCGATCGCCCTGGCCCGCTTCGCGCGGCGGGTGATCCGCCAGAACGTGGCGGTCAGCATGGGCATGGTCTTCATCCTGATCCCGCTGGCCCTCAGCGGTGCGATCGGCACCACGCTCGCGGTCATTATGCATGAGGGCAGCACGGTCGCTGTCGTCATCAACGGGCTGCGCCTGCTCGCCTTCCGCGAGCCTCGCCACGCGACTCCCAAGTCTCAGTAGTTCGGGTTGTAGATCTTGCTGCGCACGAAGGCGTCAATGTCCTTCGGCCGCTCGATGCCGGCCAATCCCTGGTCGAAGATCAATGTGGCCACCGCGACGGCTTCCTTCACCAGGGTCGGATGGATCTCCGCGACCGGCGGATAGATCAGACCGACCTGCAGGTCCTCGTCGGTGACCTGCGCCGCCAGGCTCTCGGCGGCGCGGAGGAACATGTCGTCGGTCACGCGCCGCGCCTCGGTCGCATACACGGCGAGCCCGATCGCGGGATAGATGTAGACGTTGTTGCCCTGACCCGGCACGAAGAGCTTTCCCTGGTAGTGGAAGGGCGGGAAGGGGCTGCCGGCGGCGAAGATCGCCCGCCCCTGCGAGTGCTCGATCGCGTCGCGGGCGGTGCATTCGCTTTTGCTGGTCGGATTGGAATAGGGAAAGATGATCGGCCGCACGTTGATCCGCGCCATCGCGGCCAGCACCTCCGGAGTGAAGGCGTTGGCGACCGTGCTCACGCCGATCAGGGCCGTGGGCTTGATCGACTCCACCACGGAAAGCAAGTCGCGCGCCGGCGGGTTGGCATGGGCGTAGCGCCGCTGCTGCTCGCTGATTCCCGGCGTTTCAGAGGTGACGAGTCCCTTGGAGTTCATCAGGAAGCAGCGCTTCAGGGCCTCCGCCTCGGGCAGCCCCTCGCGCGTCATCTGCAGCACGCAGAGATCCGCAATGCCGATGGCGGCGCTGCCCGCGCCGTAGAAGAGCAGCCGCTGCTCGCGGACCCGGCTCTTGATGATGCGGCAGGCGCCGAAGAGTCCGGCCACCGCCACCGCGGCCGTGCCCTGGATGTCGTCGTTGAAGCAGCACACCCGGTTGCGGTGCCGCTGGAGCAGCGGGATGGCGGTCTTGTTGGTGAAGTCCTCGAACTGGATGCAGCAGTGGGGAAAGACTTCCTGCACCGCGTCCACGAATTCGTCGACGAAGGAGGTGTACTCGTCGCCGGTGATGCGCCGCTGCCGAAGCCCGGGATAGAGCGGGTCCTCGAGGAAAGTCGCGTTGTTCGTGCCCACGTCCAGCGTCACCGGAAGCGTGACCCAGGGCGGCACGCCGCCGACGCCGGCGTAGAGGGCCAGCTTGCCGATCGGAATCCCCATGCCGCAGACCCCCTGGTCGCCAAGCCCGAGGATGCGCTCGCCGTCGGTGACCACGATGAAGCGGACGTCCTTTTCGGGCCAGTTGCGCAGCACCTCCTTCATCCGTCCCCGGCGCTTCAGGCTGATGTAGAGCCCGCGCGGCCGGCGCATGATGTGGCCGAACTGCTGGCAGGCCTCGCCCACGGTCGGCGTGTACACGATCGGCATCAGGTCCTCGGGCTCGGCGCGCAGCAGCATGTAGAAAAGTCGCTCGTTCCGGTCCGCCAGCTCGGCGAGATAGACGTATTTCTCCAGCGGGGAGGTGCAGTGGCCCAGCTGGGTCTTGACCCGGCGCAGATGGGTTTCACTGGTCTCGATGCCATCCGGAAGCAGCCCGATCAGCCCCCACTTCTCGCGCTCGGCCTCGGTGAATGCGGTGGCCTTGGTCAAACGCGGGTCGTGCAGCAGGTCGCTCCCTTGCATCGGGGCGAGTTTAACTTCGTTTGAAGCCGCAAGCGACGGCGTCATGGCTTTGGCGCCGCCGCTCCCTGCACCCGCGTCCACGGGTGGTCCATCTGCTTTTCGCGCAGGGTGCAGGAGTCCTTCACCTTGCGGGCGATGAGCGTGGCGTCGTCGATCTTGATGTCGTAGGTGCCCGTCTCGTCGACGCACACTTTCGTCTCGGGGCGGTTGCGGAAGGTGGCGACCTTTCCGTCGAAGGAATAATCCCCCACCACGGCGCGGGTTTTGGGGATCGCAAAGGTCAGCGTGAAGATGCCCGTTTCCTCGCAGGTCAGGATGGAGTTGTCGAACTCGCTCTTCCAGGAGCCGACCAGCTTCGGGCTGGAAATTTTTTCGGGTTCGCCCTTGCAGCCCGCCAGCAGGAGCAGCGCCAGGATCGTGGGAAATCGCCTCACCCTAGAACTGTATAACAAGTTCGACCGCGAAGAGGTTTTGTCCCTGATGGACCGAGCCCGACTCCTCGGTGTAGCTGTACTGCGTCTTCAGTTGCACGAAGCGGTCGAGCTTGACACCCAGGCACGCGTCGATGCGCCAGAGGTTGTTGTCCCAGGGGGTGGCGGCGCCGACGACCGGCGTGACCTTGGAATAGATCTGCTGGTTCCAGCGGCCCGAAAGCCAGAATTGCGGCATGAATTTCCACTTGCCCTCGACGAAATAGCTGTACGCGTCGATGGCGCCGACGGGCTTTCCGGCCGGGGCGTCGGGAACGTCATAGCGGCTTTGGGCGAATTCCGCCCAGAGTTCAATGGGCCCGTGCGCGTAGGAGATGTCGCAACCCACCATGGTCTGCCGGGCCTGCCCGATGGTGGCGCCGGGAGCCGTGGTGGCGGAAAACCTTTTGTACGCGCTCGTGTCGACATAGGAGCCGCTGCTGGCGCTCACGCCAAGGTTCCACGCCGCGTCGGGGCGCAACCCAATGCGGCCGGTCATGGTTGGATAGTTGAAGCCGCGGTTCCACAAGTCCCATTGCTCGGGCCGACTCGCCAGCGGCGCATTCTTCATCTCCACGGCCCAGTCGAAGGTCTCGACGGTGCCGTTGAGCTGAAAACCGCTCGCGTAGCTCGGACCCCACACCATGGGGATCCATCTCGAGACCGTGTCCGGGATGTTCTTGCGGGCCAGGAACCCGGTCATGGCTGGGGCGATGTTGGGCGGAACGCCGGCTGTGGAGGGCCCGGCGCCATCCGTGATGGTGGTCTCCCATCCATACATGAGCGGCGCGTTGATCAGGGAGTTCTGCGTTGAAAAGTGCCGGTTGACCCATTGGCCGAACGCCGTCTCGAATTTCCCCCCCTTGAAATTGAGGACCGGCGAATCGAAGGGCATGATCTGCACGTAGTACTCCGCTGGCATGGCCTGCACCGAGGTGTCGGCCGGATCGAATCCCCGGTTCACCAGCCCCAAAAACACAAGCCCGATGTGCTGCGACACATTCATCGTGAACAGGCCGCTCAACGAGGGGGCAAAAAGTTGTCCGCTGGAAGTCTGGATGAAACCGGGCGGCGGTTGGCTCATCACAAAATAGTCCAGCGTGAGCCACAGGTCGACGTTGAAGCTGATCTGCCCGTCGTCGCTTTGGAAGGATTGAAACTCGCGAAGCCTTTCGATGAAGGCGTCCACGGGCTTGCTCGACGGATCCGGGCCATTCGAGATCGACGCCAGCGCGTCCTCGGTCGCCGCCGGGTCAGCAGTTCGAGCCATGGGCGAACCCGTGTCCGCCGGAGGATCGGCCCGAGCGCCAACGGCAGCGACCGCGCCCAGGAGCACCGCCGCGAGCATGGCCGGGATCCCCCGAGTGGAGTTCCTCATGCGGCCTCGTTCGCGATGTTCGCGCCAGGTCGAATCGGCATGCGGTCACTCCTTGACCGGCGTGGTCCAATCCACGGTCACGGTGGCTCCACCCTTGAGCTCCACGGTTTTGTCGAACGAGTCCTTGGGGCTCATCCAGACTCGAAAGGTGTGCGTGCCCTCGGGCAAATTGTGAAGTTTGAAGTTTCCCCGCTCATCGGTCGTGCAAAAAAAGGGCGAGTCCACCACCACGATGTGGCCGCGCATGTGCTCGTGAATCTCGCAAAACAGGCTCACGGTGCCCGGCTTGTCGAAAACCACCGCCTCCATCTCCTCCCCCGCCCGGTAGCGGCCCAGATCAAACCGCCGGGCGTCGGAGTAGCTGAACACCGAGTGGTACATGGGGTCCTTGTTCGGAAACAGAATCGGTGTTCCGGTCTGCACGGCGAGCACGGCCGGCCGAAATTGAAATCCGCGCTGATCGACGTGAGCGACGGGAGCCGACTTGGAATCCAACGGTGGAAATGTTCCGAGCATCCACACCACGCTCAGCGGCGGGTCCGCGGGCTCGATGCGAGTCGCGGTGCGAGCGCCATAGGTTTCCGAGCTGGTCGGCACCGACTTGCGCGGCAGCACCGGCACCTTGCCTTCAAGCATGGCCGTTCCGGATGGCGCACCGGCCGTCTTTGTCGGCGCCGGGTCGGTCCCCGCGTTTGGTGTCGAGGCCGCGCTTTTGCCCTGCGCCGCAACTTCCTTTTCCTTCGCTTCATCCTTTGGTGATTGTGGTTCAGCTTGCCGACCGGGTACGGACGGTGGGGCGGTTTGTGTGTCGTTGTCGGTTGCTTTTTCCGCTGCGAATCCAAGGGCCATGCAAAGCCCCAGAATGATTGTTTGCAACCACTTATGAATCCCCATCGCTGAAGGCTATATCAATTCCCCTCTAAAATCATGGTTTTTGATTCGAGCTTGCTTTTTCGCAAATGAATACGACCTTGTGGGTGTTGAGTGAGTCACTCAACCATGACTTGGCGACGCAACGAATTTCAAAGCGTCCAACCGAGTCTGAAGGATCCGGCTCGAGGTGAGCCGGATCCTTTCATTTTTGCCCGACCTTCTTCAAGCCTGGGGCTTCGGCAGAAAGCGATCGCGGTCGACTTTTGCCGCTTCGGGCTCCCTCCCCGCGCAGAGATCGATGAACTCGCTCACGCCGTCGGTCGGCGGCAGATCACGCACGGGCTCCACCAGAATTTCGTGAACCAGCCGTGCGTAGAGCTCCCGATCCGAAAGACTGTCCGTGTGCAGGAGATAGACCCCGAGGTCGCCGAGCGTTTCCACGACCTCCCACAATTTCGCCTGCAGGGCCCGGTCGTCCAGCTCCTCCGGCGGCGCGACGGCGATGCCCAGATCAGTGAGCTGCTTCAGATTGCTCGTCATCGGAGCCATCTCGAGGTCGTACACCAGCATCCAATAGAAGCGGTCGGTGCAATCGCCCCGTTGTGCCGCATCCGCGACCAGCCGGTCAATGGCCTGCTCGCGTTGCTGCGCGGCGTCGCTGCGCAATCCGCCGCGCCGCGCTCTTGGAGGAGGCCGCTCCGGAACCGGCCCGCTCGTCGGACGATCTCCTTCGCGACCGGTGTCTTCGCCTTCGCTCGCCAAACCTGCGGTCAATTTCGCCTCCGAAGCGGCGGAACCCGATGCTTTGAGCGCGACCATGGGTGGCCTCCTTTCATGAGCACGCACCCTAAAAGGGATCCCGCCGCCGACGCCAATCGCTGCCGATTTTCCGCGAGTTATTTTTGCCCGAGCGCCGCCATCCGCGCCGCGAACCGATCGATCCCCTCGCCATAGCTCATCTTCATTCGGGGCAACTGGAGCGACTGGGGCGGCTCGGCGTCCGGATCGTCATCCGCGCGGACGGCCATCCGGTATCCCGCCTCGCGCGCCGCCTTCCTCACCCGCTCATCCTGAAGGCCGAAGGGATAGGCGATCGCCTCGACGGGATGATGGACGCGGGCTTCAAGGGTCGCCCGGCTCTGCGACATCTCGCGCTCCAGCTGCGCGGGAGGCACATCCACAAGCCGGGGATGGGACAGTGTGTGCGACTGCACTTCATGGCCGGCGGCCTCCAGCTGCTCCACCTGGTTCCACGACAAGTAACCCGAACCATTGTCCTGGGCGGCGATCGGCCCAGTGTAGATGAAGAAAACGCCGCGCATTCCCCGCGGCTCAAGCTGCGTCCGGGCGATCTCCAAATGCTCCGCCCATCCGTCATCGAAGGTGAGCATCACTGAGTTCGGGGGAGGATCGATGTGATTCGCCTCGCAGGCCAGCAATTCCCGGAAGGTGATGGTGTGATAGTGATGAGCCGTCAGCCAATCCAACTGCGCCGAAAAATCCTCCGGCAGCACCACCCAGGGAGCCCAATCCGCCTTGGCCGGCCCCCAATTCCCCACATGGTGGTACATCAGGATGGGAATGATGACCTTGCGTCGCGGTCGTTCCGCGAAGCGTGACCATGGATACAGCATCGCGATCATGACGAGCGCCAGCAGCAATGAACCGGCGTGGTTCGCAAGGCGGCTTCGCGTCTGATCCACTTGACTCATGCGGGCAGTGTGAACCATTCCCGCCCCCAGTGAAAGCGATGCCTTCCTCAACCCTGATCCGAATGGTCATGAGCGGATCGGGCTTGTCCGTTCACGAAGAAACGGGGAGCATGAATCCATGCGGCTCACCCATGTCACTCTGGTGATTGAGGACCTTGAGCGAAGCGTGGCCTTCTACGAATCCGTGCTTGGAGCGGTGGTTCAGCGGCGAACCACTCACGCCGAGTTGCGGCTGGGCGATTGCCGACTGGCCCTTTGCACCCGCCAAGTTCTCGATGCTTTTGTCGGAGTTCCCATGCCCCCTCCAGACGGAAAAACAGTGGGTGGCGTCGTCAGCATTGCCCTCGTTTCCGAAGTTGAATTGAACCAAATCATCGACCGGGCCAAGGGTTGCGGCGGCCGAGTGCTCAAACACCCGTTCACACCTGAGTGGGGCGGCCGTTCCGCCTGGATCGGTGACCCCGACGGCCATTGGGTTGAATTTACCGTTCGAAAATAAAGTCCGAGATTCACTTGAAAAAGCGGTGTTTCTGATGGCTCTTCAGCCATCGACACCCGGGAAATCAAGTCAAAATTTGGAATTTTCAAGAAAAGTTCTTGCCTCCCTCCGCTTTGGGGGCAAGTTATCGATGCGTTGGGCTCCCTTTAACCGCCCCACGCGATTGTTCCCTTTTCGCTTCCCTTTCAGACACAAGGAATTTCCATCATGAAGTCAAGTCTCATTGCCGTCGGTCTCTGCTCAATCGTGGCATCAACAGCCTCAGCCGCTGTTGTCGCCGCCTGGGATTTCCAGACCACATCCAATGGCGGAACAGCCATCGCTGCATCCCCCACCTGCCCAAAGGCATTCATTGCCAACTTCGGTTCCGGCAACCTGTATCTGGACGGAACCAATGGTTCAAGCAACTTCTTCCAGCCGGCCACAGGTTCGACCAACACAGAAATTAACGCCTTCGGCGGCACTGCTCTCAATGCGAGCGGCGGCATGTCGACAGTAACGACCAGTCCAGCCGCACTGGCGGTTGTCGGCGGTGCATCCACTGCTGCCAACGGCAAGTCGATGGTCTTCAAGTTCAGCATGTCCGGCATGGGCAACCTTGGCGTGACGTATGCGGTGCAGAAGACTGGAACGGGTTTCAGTACCCAACAATGGGATTACAGCACCGACGGGACCAACTGGTTCGCCGCTGCCACAGTGACCGGAATGCAAGCAAATTTCGCATTGGGCACGGGCACGATCACTTCGCTGGGAGTCGCGACCGGCTTGGATAATGCAGCGACCGCTTACATGCGGGTCACCTTCACCGGAGCGACCAATGCAACCGGCAACAATCGCATGGACAACTTCATCTTCAATGCAGACGCGGTTCCTGCCCCTGGTGCAGTGGCCTTGGTCGGCTTGGCCGGCCTTGTGAGCCGTCGTCGTCGCTGAAGCAAGGGATTGTCACTCTGATTTGACTTCGACAGCGCCGCCTTCGGGCGGCGTTGTTCTTTTTCACTCATGACAGGGCGTCCTTGGCGGACGTTCGTCGACTAACTTTGGCATCCATGTCCAACTCCATGCTCGTGATCGCTTTCACCTTTTTGAGCATGGGAGCGGTCGCGGTCCTGATGTGGAAACTCGTGCAGAAGCAGGAGCAGCAAGACCCGGATTTCGAGCAGAAGCTGGCGGCGGACGATCGCCGGGCCCGAGCGAATCGACAGGCCGCATCCAAGGCCGCCTCGCCAAAGCCGGCGGATCCGCAGGGCAAGAAGTAGACGAACGACCGTCTCAGGCCACTGGCATTCGTGAATTCAGATTGTGGGAGGCAGGCTCATTCAAGCCATTGCCTGGCCAAGATGCTCGCGAAGCGTGAGCCGCTTCATGCGCATCTGCCGCATTTCCGACTGCAGGCTCTGGCCGGGGCAGGCCGTGTGGGCTGAGGCCCATTCCTGGTGGGTCTTCACCCGGGACACCGAGACGCCGTACTTGTTCATCATGACGTTGAGCACCTTTTCAAGCGCCGCGATCTGCTCGGGACTGGGGCTTTGCTCGTCGAAATTGCCCAGGCAGCAGATGCCCAGATTGCCCTCGTTGCAGTCCTTGACGTGGGCACCCTGCCACTTGATGTCCCGGGCCTCCCAGACGCGACCGCCGCGGTCCACCACATAGTGGTAGCCGATGTCCCCCCATCCCTTGCCGCGGTGGCCCGTGCGAATCAGCTCCAGGCGAGCCGCGCTGGAGCGCTCATCCTTGGCCAAAAAGGGGCTCATGCCGTCGTGGTGCACCGTGATGTACTTCACGGGAAGCATGGGATTCATCAAGGCCACCGCCGGAGTGCCGGAACTCGGGCACCAACCCTCGCGATCCAGGATGAAGGTCATATTTTTGGGCTTGGGAGACTTGACCGCCGTGGTCGTGGGGGCGGTGGGAGTGGTGTTTTTCAGTTCCGGCCAAACGGGATCGGGAAGGCGCGTCGACTTGTTCGGCGTCGCGCAGCCCGCGGCGAAGAGCAGTCCAAGCGACAGAAATCCCCGGCGGCTCTTGAGCGCCGATGCCAAGCCGGCGGCGCGACTGCCGGGAGGAATTTCGCGCGCCGGATCAGGGTTGTGGGAGTCGCAGCACATTCAGGAAAGCCCGCTTTCAATCGGTCAAAAACAAACCAACGCAATAGACTTTACGGAACAAAATTGGATTCGTAGACACCGGGCGAAATTTTAGTCAAAAAGTGCTCGAAAATTTCGCCCGATTCGAGTCCGACTTTTTTCAAGTTGGTGCGGACTTTTGCACTGGAAAATAGGGCTGATTTGACCATGGGAGGCGGCTTTTTTGGTAGACTGAGCCACCTGAAAAAATGGTCGGTCGGAGCGAAGGTTTTCGACCCGAACGGCCATGGCTCCAGGCCTACGTTAAGGCTCAATTTCACCGTGCCAAGCATGACCAAACAAGACAAGACTCCAGCGATCACCGACACCTCCGAGGGCTCCTACAACTCCGATTCCATCCAGGTGCTTGAGGGCCTCGACGCCATCCGCAAACGGCCCGGCATGTATGTGGGCGGCACCGGATTGGAAGGCCTGCACCACCTGGTCTACGAGTGCGTGGACAACGCCATCGACGAGGCCATGGCGGGCTACGCCACCAATGTCACCGTGCTGCTGGGTGTAGATGGAAGCTGCACGGTGGGCGACGACGGCCGTGGCATGCCGGTCGATCCGATGAAGCACGAAAATCCCGCCATCAACGGGCGCCCCGCGGTCGAAGTGATCCTGACCGAGGTGCACGCCGGCGGAAAGTTCGACAGCGGCGCGTACAAGGTATCGGGCGGCCTGCACGGCGTCGGCGTGAAGTGCGTGAACGCGCTGAGCGAATGGACCGAGGTGCAAGTCTCCAAGGAGACCGCGCTCTACAAGATCGCCTTCGCGCGCGGCGAAGTGTCGGAACCGCTGCACGTGGTCGAGAAGCGCAAGGGCGGCAAGACCGGAACCCGCATCTCCTTCAAGCCCGACCCGACGATCTTCCCTGACACCACGCTGCGCTACGACGTTCTGCAGCACCGGCTGCGCGAGCTGGCCTACCTGAACCCCGGCGTCCACATCCGGCTGCTCGACGAGCGCGTCGACGCGCAGGGCCAGCAGCGCGACGAGACCTTCCACGACGAGACCGGCATCGGCGGATACGTGAAGTTCATGAACGCCTCCAAAAACTGCATGAGCTCGGTGATGGCGGTGCGGCGCGAGGACCCGGAGACGGGCATGCGCTGCGAGCTGGCGCTCCAATACACCGACGGCATTCCGGAAATCCTGCTGGCCTTCGGCAACAACATTCCCAACCGCGACGGCGGCACGCACGTCACCGGCTTCCGCAAGTCGCTCACCACGGTGATCAACGGCTACGGCCGACGGATGGGTCTTTTCCGGGAAAAAGACTTCATTCCCACGGGCGAGGATCTGCGCGAGGGATTGACGGCGGTGGTGAGCGTGAAGCTGGCCAACCCGACCTTCAACAATCAGACCAAGGAAAAGCTGCTCAATCCCGAGGTCGAGACCTTCGTCAGCGCCGCGGTGACCGAGCAGCTGGGCGCCTGGCTCGAGGAGAACCCGGCTGAGGCAAAGCTGATCGTGAACCGCGCCAAGCTGGCGGCCGAAGCCCGCGAGGCGGCCCGCAAGGCCCGCGACCTGATCAAGCGCAAGGGGGCCCTGGACTCCGGCGGCATGCCGCACAAGCTCTCGGATTGCTCGAGCAACGACGTGGAGAAGACCGAGCTCTTCATCGTCGAGGGCGACTCCGCAGGCGGAAGCGCCAAGGGCGGCCGCGACCATGTGCACCAGGCCATCCTGCCGCTGCGCGGAAAGCTGCTCAACGTGGAGAAGGCCCGACTGGACAAGGTGCTGGGCTTCGAGGAAATCCGCACGCTCATCCAGGCGCTGCAATGCGGCATCCGCGAGGACTTCGACGCCTCCAAGATCCGCTATGGCCGCATCATCATCATGACCGACGCCGACGTCGACGGAGCCCACATCCGCACCCTCCTGCTCACTTTTTTCTATCGGCAGATGCCGCAGATCGTTGAGCGAGGCTATCTCTACATCGCCCAACCGCCGCTCTATAAGGCCAAGCGGGGCAAGAGCGAAAAATACCTCAAGGACGAGGGCCTGCTCGAGGAATACCTGATCGAATTGGGCGTGGAAGACTTAAAGCTTAAGTCCAAAAAAACCGAGGTCAACGGCAAGGCCCTTTCGGGACTGACCCGCACCTTGAGCAAATACGATAAGATCCTGAACGGAATGCGGCAAAAGGCCGACCCTCGGCTCATCGATGCCTTGATCACGGCCACGGATTTCTCGGTGGAAACCTTGAAAAATCCAAAAAAAATGGACCTCGAATCCGACAAGCTGGCGACCTTCTTGACGCGATTTTACCCTGAATTGAAAGACTTCGGCTTGGACACCGAAAA